>DATEGR010000289.1:0-2753 GCA_035279985.1 Verrucomicrobiia bacterium | reverse complement strand
TCCCGCCGGCATAAATGTTGTTTCCCTGAAAAGCGAGGCAATTGACGCTGCTGAGGAGGCTGAAGCCGCTGCCGCCCAGCCCCGGGCCCAGGGCGATCCAGTTGGTTCCGTCCCAGCCGATGACGTTTGTGGAGGTGACGTTGGTGCTTCCAGAGAACAGGCCGCCAAAATAAAGAGTGCTGCCGTTACGCCGGGCCGTTTCGATCACACCTTGAATGCCAATGCCCGCCCAGTTTGTGCCATCCCAACGCGCCGTGTCGTTGGCCGTCGGGTCGTCGGCGTTGGTGAAAATGCCGCCGACGTAGAGATAGTTGTTGTCCGCCGCCGCGCAAATGACGGTGGGATTGACGCCGCCGCCGGGCAAACCGCCGTTCAAAGGAAACCAATTGGTGCCGTCGAACCCGGCCGCCCCCAGGGCCCTGGTGTTGCCCGCCGCCGTGAACGCGCCGACCGCGTAGATTTTGTTGCCGATGGCCGCGATGCCATAAGCCTGGACGTTCACGCCGGGCGGCCCAAATTGATTGTCCCAATGCTTGTCGTCCGGCACGGCAGCAGGCGCAATCAGCGCCGAAGTCAACAGACCGGCCAAAACGGAAGCGGTACCGAACAGGAGCGCTTTCATCTGAGTTATTCGGGTTTCCGAGCCGAGCCATAATGACTGATGAGCCACTTTAGGTCAAGTCATAATCGGCGCGATTTTGATTCATGGGGCATCGGCATTTTGTTTGATTGCAAAGGCCATCGTTTAACCGCAAAGACCGCAAAGAACACAGAGAAAAGGAATTCTTAACTGAAGCCAACCAGGTTAACAAAGGAGTCGACGCGAATTGCACGAATTAGCGCTAATTAGAGTAATTCGCGTAAAAGTCTTCAGGAGCCTTGCGTTCTTTGCGGTTAATAGGTCTTCATTTCAGCCGCGAAATCTGCGGTTGAATATGACGGCGAACTGACCCGGTGAAACACATCGGAAAGTCCGTCGCCTGCATATCGGCGGATTTACAGGCGCCGGGACCGGGCGGATTTTCCGCGACGGCGCCGGGCGAGGGATGCCATGGCACCCATCGCCAGCCACGCCAACATCGATGGTTCGGGGACAGGCGTGACGATGACAGCGAACACACCATTGGCCTCGAAGGTGATGGACGCGGATGTCCACTGGCCGGGAGGGCCTTCCTGCGCGTAATCGTTACGGTAGCCTTGATTATTTACGAACCAGCCCATGGCCGACGTGTTCTCAGCGGGTTCGGCGTAGAGCCAATAGGTTGTGCCGGCATGCAGCAAAGGTTGGGTGATGGAATTCATGGTGACGATGAAGGAGCTGCTGCTCGAAGCGGGGGCCACCACATTCATGAAACTTTCCAGCATCGCGCCGGGCGTCCCGCCGTTATCCGCCGCGACAACGAAATTCACCAGGCCGGTTCCACTGGAAAGCTGAACACAAGCCGTTTGCACGGTGTCCAGGTTCCCGGAGAGAGTCGGGACAAACGATTCGGCGTGCCCAACATATCCAACGGAACCCGAAGCGCCAGACACGCCCCAGTACGCATATGACACGAAGTCGTTTCCCGGGCCGAACGAGTCATAAATATAAACCGGCGGTTGGACTGACTGGACGCAGGGAACAAAAATGAGAGTGGCGGCAGCAAACAGAATAAAACGAAGCACCGAGGCCCCGCTCTGAGGATTCATGAGGCTATCTCATTAGCAGAATGCTTAAACATTGTCAAGCCAAATTCTGTCCGATAGCCGGTGGTTTTCGATCTGCCGAAGCGACAACCGCAAAGAACGGAGAAAATGTATTTCCAGCCACCTCGTCGGAAGGCAGAGGTCAGAGATCGGAAGGCGGAGGTCCGAATAAAGACGAATTAAATTTTATACCTGACGTTTCCGGTTTTGCCGGTTAAATTACCAACCTGAGCGCGCAGGAAATCATGAAGGAATTGCCCAAGCTCACCGAGGCCGACCGGCGGTGCCATCCGGGGCGTGTTGTTGGCGATTGCCAATGAAAATCCGGACGTGGCGCTTTGCAATCAGAGTGCTCAAGAAGGGGCGATGATGTTCGACCGCATGGAGGACGAAGATGACCGCCGTCAATCCCGGTGAGGTCTGGCTGGTCGATTTTGGGATGGCCGCCAAGGTCCGGCCCGCCTTGTTGCTGACCGGTAATCCAGCAGATGATGAACTCGACCTCGTTGCTTTGAGAAAATCCCTGCGCCCCGGGCGTTCTTCCGTGGTTAAGATGGGTTGAAATCTGCGGTTGAATGCTACGGCGAACTCACCCGGTAGAAACACACAGGAAGGTTCGTCGCCTGCATATCGGTGAATTTATAGACACCGGAACCGGGCGGATTTTCCGTCACCGTGCCCAGCACGGACCAATTGGTGGAAGCCAGCGCCAGATTCGTCGTGTTCCACACGGTAAAGCTGGAACCGGGAGTGTTGGTGAAGGAGAATTGAAAAGCGCCATTGGCCCGAACCGTCGGCTGTCCCAAAACAATCGGCTGAGGCGCGGGAGTGACCGCCATGTTGTCCGCCATGAAGACGGGACCGTAGTCCCCGCCGGTTACCGGCGCGGCGTCATAATGGACGACGACATGATTAAAGGTTTGCGGGGAGCTGAACCGGAGGGTTTCCGTCGGCCAGGTGCCGGCCTGCGCGTTGGTGGTGGCGGTCCCCACCAAGGCGCCGTTCAGGTAGGCCGTTACCCGCATCGTCGCCGATGAGTCGCAGGCATATTCCTCCGGCGCGTACAG
>DATEGR010000288.1:0-3988 GCA_035279985.1 Verrucomicrobiia bacterium | reverse complement strand
CGGGCCGGCCGCCGCCTGTTCGAAACCGCCTACACCCGCAGTCCCTATCGCTTCACCGTCATCGGCTATCCCGACATTTTCAACGAACTGAAACCGGACGACATCCGCGGTTACTACCGTGAGAAATATGCGCCGAACAATGTTTTCTACGTCGTCGTCGGCGACATCAAAAACGACGAAGTCATCGCCCAAATCCGCGCCGCCTACGAAAAAGCCAAAGCGCGACCAATGCCGCCGATGGTTCTGCCCGAGGAACCGAAGCAGACCGCGCCGCGCGAAATTGTTGAGGAAGCGCCGATCGAACTCGCCCATTTTCATTTCGCGTGGCACATCCCCGAAATCCGGCATCCCGACGTGCCGGCGGTGGAAGTCCTGGCCGTGCTGCTCGGTCATGGGCGCAGCTCGCGGCTTTACCAGGAAGTGCGCGAACGGCAGGGTGTGGTGCATCATGTGGACGCGTGGACGTACAGCCCCGGCAACGCCGGTTTGTTCGGCATGAGCGCCATCGCCGACGCAGACAAATTTGCCGACGCGCGCGGAGCGATGCTGGCGGAAGTGGAGAAAATGAAAGGCGGGCTGGTGTCGCCCGGCGAGCTGGAAAAGGCGGTCAAACAATTCGTCGCCGCCACGCTGGCCACGCGCAAGACCATGGATGGGCAGGCCGGCGACCTCGGCGGAAACTGGATTGTGGCCAGCGACCTCGGTTTTTCCGAACGCCAGCTCGCCGCCGTCAGACTCGTCACTCCGGCGGACGTTCAGCGGGTGGCCCGCGATTATCTCACACCGGAAAACCGCACGCTTTACGCGTTGCTGCCCGATGAGAGCGCGCCGAAATCCAAAACCGCGGTTGAAGCGGGAGTGGACCACCCGATCCAGAAATTCGATTTGCCCAACGGCCTGCGCCTGCTCGTGAAGGAGGATCATCGCCTGCCGTTCGTCGAATTTCGCGCCGCGTTGAAAGGAGGCGTGCTGGTGGAAACCGCCGGGAACAACGGTATCACCCAGTTGCTCGCCAAAACACTGCTCAAAGGCACCAAACGCCGCACTGCCGCCCAGATCGCCACGGAAATCGAGTCCGTGGGCGGCGGCATCGACAGTTATGGCGGCAACAACAGCTTCGGCGTCAACGCGGAGGTGATGAGCAGTGATTTCGAAACCGGCCTCGAACTCGTCTCCGATGTTCTCTTAAACTCGATTTTCCCTCCCGGCGAACTGGAACGCGAACGCGACGCGCAGATTGCCGGCATCTATGCGCAAAAGGATGATTTGCTCAAAAGCGCGGGTCTGGTCATGCGCCGCGCGCTGTTCGGTGACTGCGGTTACGGTCTCGACTCACTCGGCACGGAAGCGGTGGTCCGGAAACTCCAGGCCGATGATTTGAAATCATTTCACCAACGGCTCGTGACGCCGGACAATTGCGTGTTGGCTATTTATGGCGATGTCAGGGCGGAGGAAGTCAAAACCGCCGTCGGGAAGGTTTTGGGAGGCTGGAAGCCGGCAGGGCCCGCCGTCTCCCGCGAGCCGTCCGGCGGCGCACCAGCGGCAATCCGCCCTGCCTTGACTGCGCCGAAACACGTCACGGAAACTCGCGACAAAAAACAGGCCGTGCTGGTCGTCGGCTTCCCCGGCACGACGATGTTTGATGACGACCGTTACGCGCTGGAGTTGATTCAGGAAGCGTGTAGCGATCTCGGCTCACGGCTGTTTCTGCGCATTCGCGAACAGCTCGGCCTGGCCTACTATGTCGGCGCACAGAACCTGGCCGGACTCGTACCCGGTTATTTCGCATTTTACACCGGGACCGAGCCGGCCAAAGTTGAACTGGTCGAAAAGGAGCTGCTCAAGGAAGCCGGGCTCCTGCGCGACGAAGGTTTGACCGCCGAGGAACTCAAACGGGCCAAGGCCAAAATCATCGGCCAGAAGAAGATCGCGCGGCAGGAACTCGGCCATCTCGCCTCCACAACCGCGCTCGACGAACTTTACGGCCTCGGCTACCAGCGCACGGAACTTGACGACGCCAAATACGAAGCCGTCACCCTGGAACAAATCAAGACCGTCGCGCGAAAATATCTCAAGCCGGATGGACTGGTCGTCGCCGTGGTGAAGCCGGAAAAACCGGACTGACAACCGTTACTGGAAATCGTCATTAAGAACCGCCTGAAGGCCAGAGCGGGCACACAGCCGGTATCCCCCAGTCAATCATTGGTTGGCTCGTAACTCCACCCGATGCTGTCGAAAACTTCGAAAAGGCGACAGGCAAAGTCCGCGTTGTAATCCGATTCCTCCGGCATGGTGGCAGTCAGGAGGTTTCCCGACGGATTCACGGTAAAAAGCAGATTGGACTTGCGACCGTTGAAAACAACCTTCACGTCGTCGTTTTGGCGCTCGGCCTTGCAAGGCAAGCCCGCGGCGTTGAATCGCTCACAAATCTCCGCCACGGTGATGGTGGGGGGATGCTCCTTGGGATCGGGGAAAAAATTGTCTTCCACTATCATTACGTTATTCCTGTTGATTTTAAGCAATTGAAAGCAAAAATAATGCCGTCGAAAGGACCGAAATGCTCCCGCGTCACCGGGAACAATTGTCAGGCCGACAGTTGGGCGTAATAAACGAGCGTGTCATATTCAAAGACAACTGTTCCACTCGTCTGATACCCGGAGAAGAGCGAGTTCAATGCTTTCAACATCGGAGCGTGTTGGGGATGCCCCGGTTCGGGCGCATAGGATGAAGACAGAAGTCGCCCTTTCAATCCGTCCCAATCGAAAACCTGCCGGTTCGGAAAGTTTGCCAGTTCACAGCCGTTCACACCAAAGAACGAGCGGATCATTTTGGCATCAGTGTGTTTGTGATTCACCGCTTCGTAATCCGTTCCGTACGTCCTGAGCAAATCCTCGTAAGCTTTGGCAAACGGACTGGCCATACTCCGCTCGTTCCAAATCAGCACCGTCCAGCCGCCAGATTTGAGAATGCGGAGAAACTCCCGGCGCGCCGGTTCGCGCTCAAACCAGTGAAACGCCTGGCTGGCGGTGATGAAGTCCACGCTTTGCTCCGGCAGCGTGGTCGCTTCAGCCGTTCCGGACCGGCTGGTGAAATTCGAGTGCTTGTCCAGAAGCCGCTCGGCGGCTTCGCGCATTTCGCGGTTGGGTTCCACGGCAAAAACCGGATTATTGTTCCGCAAGAACAGTTCCGCCAGAATGCCCGTGCCCGAGCCGAGGTCCGCCACAACGGAAGCGCTGGTCAGCCCGCATTCGTCCTTGAGCAAATCGAGAATGGCCGACGGGTAGCCGGGCCGGTACTTGAGGTAATTTTCCACCCGGCTGGAAAATCGTTGGGTTGAATCAATCATGCCGCCTTAACTCCACCGGATTCGATGTGAAGCTGCCGGGCATGGTTCATTTATCCCAGATGATTCGCCACGTCGGCAAAGCCGGCCACGATTTCCTCGCGGGTTTTCAGGTTCCGGATGCGGACATAGGCGTCGCTTTCAACGCGGGCGGTGAAGCCCACCTTCAATTCCTGCGCCCGCTTGAATTGCTTGTCTGGCCTGGCGGGCGTGAGCGGATACTCCACTGCAAAATCCGCGGCCCGCAGGTCGTGGACCAATTTGAGCGATTGCGAGCGCAGCTGTTCGTCTTCAACCAAAACGAAAACATCGGTGACGGCGTCGAATTTTGGCAACCGGTCGCGCGCCTTGAGCAGTTCCAGCAACACCACGTCGCCCATGCCAAAGCCGAGTGCGGGCAAATCCACCTTGCCACCGCTGACGAGCTTGACGAGGTTATCGTAACGCCCGCCGCCGGCAATGGCGCGGAACTCGCCCTTGGCATCGAACGCCTCAAACACCACGCCGGTGTAATACGCCAGCCCGCGAATGACGTGGTAATCCACCTTCACAAAATTGTGCAACCCACGCGCGGCGAGATTGTTCAGAATGCTCTGCAACTCCATCGTCGGTTTGCCGGATTCGATGAACCGGTTCACGCCGGCC
>DATEGR010000287.1:0-3051 GCA_035279985.1 Verrucomicrobiia bacterium | reverse complement strand
AAAGCCAGCGGCAAAACGCGTCCCGATGTCTCGCTCGGCATCATCAAGAGTCAGAAGGTCGCCGACCGGCTCAAGGAGGCCGGCGTCGAGTGCTACGGCCACAATCTCGAGAGCTCGCGCCGCTTTTTCCCCCGGACCTGCACCACGCACACTTACGATGACCGGCTCGGAACCATCGGCCATCTGAAAAAGGCCGGCATCAAGATTTGTTCCGGCGGCATCATCGGCATGGGCGAGACGCGCGAAGACCGCTGCGACCTGGCCTTTGCGCTCAAAGAAATCGGCGCGAACGTCGTGCCGATCAACATCCTCAATCCCGTCAAGGGCACGCCGTTTGAAAACAATCCGCCGTTGCCGGTCATGGAAATTTTGAAGACCATCGCCTGTTTCCGGCTCATTTTGCCGCGGCAGGAAATCATGATTGCGGGCGGCCGCACCGTGAACCTGCGTGACGCGCAAAGCATGATTTTTCTGGCCGGCGCGAGCGCGCTCATGGTTGGCAACTATCTCACCACGTTGAACCAGCCCGTCGAAAGGGATTTGCAGATGCTCAAGGACCTCGGCCTGGATCCGGGCTGGGACCGCCATGGTTTTAGTGATCAGGCAGAAAATGATTGCGGCTGCGGGCCAGAGGGTTGCAGGACAGGAGCCGAACTGATCACGGCGAAATAAATCGACAAACGCGGGAATCTTCCCCCGCTCCCCGCCAAACGAAGGGGAATAAATGGCGCAAGAAACGGGTGGGAGCAACCGTTGTCCCGTGGCAATGTGAGAACATGAATGATTACGAACGCATTGCGCGAATTATCCGTTATTTGGACGAACGTCATGCGGAGCAGCCGGATTTGGCGGTATTGGCGGCGCAAGCCGGTTTGAGTCCGTTTCATCTGCACCGGCTCTTTTCTGCCTGGGCGGGCGTCACACCCAAGGACTTTCTCCAATGTCTCACGCTTGCCCACGCAAAGGAGTTGCTCCGTAAAGGCGAAAGCGTTCTGGATGCCGCGCTGGAATCCGGCCTGTCCGGGCCGGGGCGACTGCACGATCTCTGCGTGAATCTGGACGCCGCGTCGCCCGGTGAATGGAAATCCGGCGGCGCGGGCTGGAGGATTTCCTTCGGCTTTGTAGACAGCCCCTTTGGAGAATGTCTCATTGCCGAAAGTTCGCGCGGCCTCTGCCACTTGTCCTTTGTGGAAAGCCAAAAGAGGGCCCTGACCGAACTTCAAGGCAATTGGCCGCAGGCAAAATTGAAGCGGGATGGTTCCGCCGCAACCCGGCTCGCCACAAAAATTTTCGCGCGACCAGACAGTTCACCCACCCGGCCGGCACTGCGCGCATTTGTACGCGGCACGCCGTTTCAAGTGCGCGTGTGGCAGGCGTTGTTGCAGGTCCCGCCGGGTGCGCTGACCAGTTATGGCCGTTTGGCGGCAGCGATTGGCCAACCGGCCGCCGCGCGGGCCGTCGGTACCGCCGTGGGACAGAATCCACTGGCGTACCTTATCCCCTGCCATCGCGTCATTCGTGAGACAGGCGTGCTGGGAAATTATCACTGGGGACAAATTCGCAAGCGCGCCATGGTGGTCTGGGAAAGTTCGCCGCGCGTTGAGCAGGAAAATCCGGTTCTGCAACCGGCGTAAAAGGATAAAAATTGTTTGCGTCTTTGCGGGTTTGCGTGAAATTCTCCGCGTGGAAAGACTTGGCCGAAATCACGGTGGTTATCACGGCGAGACGATTGATGTCCGCGCCGTGTTGCGTGACCTCGAAACGACGGCGCAGCAACGCGGTTGGACTTCGGAGATTTTCGGTCAACAAGGTGAATTCAATTTGCTCGCCCTGCGTCGCGCGCCGCCTTCACTCCGCACTCCGCACTCCGCACTCCGCATTTATCTTTCAAGCGGCATTCACGGCGATGAGCCGGCGGGACCGCTGGCCGCATTGCGGTTGCTTCAGGAAAACCATTGGCCGCCGAACGCGGAACTTTGGTTCTGTCCGTGTTTGAATCCGGTGGGCTTCGTTTTGAACCGTCGTGAGAATCCCGACGGCAAGGATTTAAACCGCGATTACCGGCATTGGGAGACTGCCGAAGTCCGCGCGCACATTGCGTGGTTGGAGCGCCAGCCGCGATTTGATTTGTATCTTTGCCTGCATGAAGACTGGGAATCGCACGGCTTTTACCTCTATGAACAGAATCCCGACCAGCGGCCTGCGCTGGCGGAGAAAATCGTAGAAGCAGTCCGGAAGGTTTGCCCGATTGATCCATCGGAAGTCATTGAAAATCGTCCGGCCTATGGAGGGATTATTCGACCCGATCTCGATCCGAACACGCGCCCGCAATGGGCGGAGGCTTTTTATTTGATAGTGAACAAATCGCGGCTGGGTTGTACGCTGGAAGCGCCGTCGGATTTTCCATTGCCGGTTCGCGTGAACGCGCTGGTCATGGGTGTGAATGCGGCGATGAAATCGTTCCATCCGGTGAGGCCGTGAATGGGTTCAAGGGAATTGGCAGGGCGGAAACGGGGTTGATTTTGCGGCAAAAAAAATTATCATCACACGTGAATCGGATGCAGATGATGAAACCGGAAAACGACTATGCCGGTTGATTCGGTGTTGCAAGCCAATGTAGCTCAGCGGTAGAGCAACGGTTTCGTAAACCGTCGGTCGCCGGTTCAATCCCGGCCATTGGCTCCATCTTCAGATGGTTGCTGAAGAGAGGGTTAGAAAGCCAGGACAGTCAACTGTCAATGAAACTGTCAATGAGCGGTTCGGTGGTTTCAGAAAGCAGCCACTAATCACTCAAAAGGCTTTCAGAAGTCAGTAACCGGCCGGGATGGTTTTCTGAATTTTCCTTCACCGCCGCGATCATCTCCTCCATGCCTTCCTTGATTTCGCCTACCTGCGGATGTACTTCCTTGATAAGATCGTGTTCGATGCGGGACAGCTTCTCAATTCGCTTGCCCTGCTCTCGAAGCTGGTTCAAAAGGGCGTTCTGTTTGATGGAAAGCCGGCGCATCCACCAAAAGCAAATCCCCCAGCAAACGGTGCCCGCCAAAGTCA
>DATEGR010000286.1:0-4277 GCA_035279985.1 Verrucomicrobiia bacterium | reverse complement strand
TTGAGCGCCTGTTCGTCCTTCGCGCCCAGCGCCACGCTCGCCACGTAGATGTGGCCATAGGTCATGGCAATCAGACCGAGGTCTTTCTTGCCCATCGCCTTGCCGCCGGCGGCAAACTTCGCCACCGCGCCGCGCGGCGTGGATTTGGACATCTGCCCGCCGGTGTTGGAATAAACCTCCGTGTCGAGCACCAGCACGTTCACGTTGCGGCCGCTGGCCAGCACGTGGTCCAACCCGCCGTAACCGATGTCGTAAGCCCAGCCGTCGCCGCCGACAATCCACACACTCTTCTTCACCAGTTGATCGGCGAGGCCGAGCAGCAGTTTCGCTGCCGGCAAATCGAGCTTCGGCAATTTTTCCTTCAACGCGGCCACGCGTTCGCGTTGTTCGAAAATGCCGGCTTCGTCGGATTGATCGGCATTCACAATGCCGTTCACGAGGTCGTCGCCCAGTTGCGGGGCGAGCTGCTTGACCAGTTCGGTCGCAAACTCCTTTTGTTTGTCAATCGAGACCCGGAAACCGAGACCGAACTCCGCGTTGTCCTCGAACAACGAGTTGCACCAGGCCGGCCCTCGGCCCTCGGCGTTCTTTGCGTAAGGCGTCGTGGGCAGGTTGCCGCCGTAAATCGAGGAGCAACCGGTGGCGTTGGCAATGATGGCGCGGTCGCCGAAAAGTTGCGACAGCATCTTAAGGTAGGGCGTTTCGCCGCAGCCGGCGCACGCGCCGCTGAATTCGAACAGCGGCCGCAGGAGCTGTTGCTGGCGCAGTTGCGTCAGTTTGACCTTGCGCCGGTCCAGTTCGGGCAGCCCGAGGAAGAAATTCCAGTTCTCATGTTCCGGCAAACGCAGCGGCGCCTGCGGCCGCATGTTGATGGCTTTGAGCTTGGTTTCCGTCTTGTTGCGCGCCGGGCAGATGTCCACGCACAACGAACAGCCGGTGCAATCCTCCGCCGCGACCTGCAGCGTGAATTTCCAACCCTTGAACTCGGGATTGCGGCTGTCCGTGCTTTTGAACGTTTTGGGCGCATTGGCCAGGGCCGCCGGTTCGTAAACCTTGGCGCGAATGGTCGCGTGCGGGCAAATCGCCACGCATTTCAGGCATTGGATGCAGACTTTTTCGTCCCAGACCGGGATGTCCAGCGCGAGATTGCGTTTTTCGTATTGGGCGGTGCCGGTGGGGAACGTGCCGTCCACCGGAAATGCGCTGACGGGCAATTCGTCGCCTTCGCCGGCGGTGAGCCGGCCCAGCACGTCCTTGACGAACTGCGGCGCGTTGGGCGAGATCGGCGGGAGCAGGTCGCCGCTGCCGTTGACGCTTCTGACCACCGGCACTTCGTGCAAATGTTCGAGTGTATTGTCCACGGCCTTGAGGTTCATGGCCACGACTTCCTCGCCTTTTTTGCCGTAGGTTTTCTTGATGGAATACTTGATGGCTTCGATGGCTTTGTCGCGCGGCAGCACGCCGGACAGCGCGAAGAAACAAACCTGCATGATGGTGTTGATGCGGCCGCCCATGCCGCTGGCCCGCGCCACTTTCGTCGCGTCAATCACGTAAAACTTCGCCTTCTTGGCGATGAGCGATTCCTGCACGGGCGTCGGCAGTTTGGACCAGATTTCGTCCTTTGCGTAGGGTGTGTTGAGCAGGAAGGTGCCGCCGGGCACCAGGGGTTTGACCATGTCGAATTTCTCCAGGAACATCGGCAGGTGGCAGGCCACGAAGTTCGCCCGCGAAATCAAATACGTCGAGCGAATCGGTTCCGGCCCGAACCGCAGGTGCGAAACCGTCATGCTGCCGGATTTCTTGGAATCATAGACGAAATAACCTTGCGCAAAGTTTTCGGTGCCTTCGCCGATGATCTTGATGGAATTTTTGTTCGCGCCCACGGTGCCGTCCGCGCCCAGGCCGTAAAACAGCGCGCGAATCACGTCGTCGGGTTCGGTCGAAAAATTGTGATCCACCGGCAGGCTGGAGTGGGAGACGTCGTCGGTGATGCCGACGGTGAAATGGGTCTTGGGTTTGGCGGCGGCGAGATTGTCGTACACGGCCTTGACCATGGCCGGTGTGAATTCCTTCGACGACAAGCCGTAACGTCCGCCGACCACTTTGGGCAGCCATTTCAAATTGCCCCAGCCGTTGGCCATGCCTTCCAGGACCGCCGCGACGCAATCCTGATACAGCGGTTCGCCCGCTGCGCCGGGTTCCTTGGTGCGATCCAGGACCGCGATGGACTTGACCGAACGCGGGAGCGCCTCCACAAAGCGTTTGCCGTCAAACGGCCGGTACAGCCGCACCTTCACCAGCCCGAGTTTCGCGCCGTGCTCGTTCAAATATTCGACGGTTTCATGCGCCGCTTCGCAACCCGACCCCATCAGCACCACCACGTGTTCCGCGTCCGGCGCGCCAACGTATTCGAACAATTTGTAGGCGCGGCCGACCTGTTTCGCAAAATCATCCATCGCCTGTTGTACAATGTCCGGGCAGGCGTCATAAAACGGATTGCACGCCTCGCGCGCCTGGAAGAAGGCGTCGGGGTTTTGCGCCGTGCCGCGCAGCACCGGATGGTCGGGCGACATCGCCCGCGCGCGATTTTCCGCCAGCAGCTTGTCGTCAATCAACGCGCGCAAATCCGCCTCGGTCAGCATCTCAATCTTCTGTACCTCGTGCGACGTGCGGAAACCGTCGAAGAAATGCACGAACGGAATCCGCGCCCGCAGCGTGGCCGCCTGCGCAATCAGCGCGAAGTCCGGCGCTTCCTGCACGCTGGCCGAGCCGAGCATCGCCCAGCCGGTCGTGCGCATGGCCATGATGTCGCTGTGATCGCCGAAAATGGATAGCGCATGGGTCGCCACCGCGCGGGCGGTGACATGGAAGACCGTGGGCAGTAATTCGCCCGCGATCTTGAACATGTTGGGAATCATCAACAGCAGGCCCTGCGACGCCGTGAACGTGGTGGCCATGGAACCGGTCTGCAACATGCCGTGCACCGCGCCGACGGCTCCGCCTTCGCTCTGCAATTCCACAATGGACGGGATGGTGCCCCAGAGATTTTTCTTGCCCTCGGACGCCCATTGATCGCAGAACTCGGCCATCGGCGACGACGGCGTGATGGGGTAGATGGCCATGACCTCGTTGAGGCGGTAGGCGACGTGGGCGACGCCTTCGTTGGCGTCCAATGTCAATTTCGGTCTCGTGCTCATTTTGATGAAAAATTTAAAATCATTGAATACTGCAACGGCCGTTCGGGCGCTGAATTTCAATCAATTTGGCTCATCGCCAACGACCCTGAAATCAGCATAGTTTGTAAAGAGGCGACCACCCTCACTTATTTTGGCAAACAAACAACATCCGTTGCTTCAAAAGCATAAAATGACAGAAACTTTTTCCACGAATTTCATGAATTGACGCCAATTGAAAGTCTGAAAGGCTGACAGAAAATAGACCGGGGCAACGCCCCGGGAAAATCCCCAACGCATTTTTCCAAGTCCCGGAGGGGCGGCAGAAATCAACCACGAAGCACACCGACAACGCGAAATTCTTTTGCCGCGATCAGGCTCATAAAAGCGCAAAATGTTAACTGCGGCCTGTCTGACCTGGCCTCGGCGCGGCGGAATGAACGCGGATGGACACGGATAAGCGTTTTACTAAAGCTAGAGCAGATCAATTAAAAGCATGGCCGCAAAAATGCACACAAGGCACAGAACAAAGGCTATGTTTGTGATTTTTGCGCCTTTTCGCGGCTACAGAAATAGTCAAACCGCTCTAAATTCCAAAGGCTGAAACAAATCAGGCTCGTGCCGAGGATTCAGCGGGCACTGCGGTGACTCGAAATTCACGGATTAACACGGTTTGAATCTGAGTTTATCTGCGTAATCCGGGTTAAAATTTCTGAGCTCTTTGCGGTAGAGATAAAATCTGCGGGCGAACCTCACGGTCTTTCCGCCACCACTTTGCCGCCGCGCCACACGTAAATGGGGGTGCCGTGAAGGCGGGCGGTCTTGCGCGCCACCAAAGCGGCCCGCCGTAGTGCGCGCCCGGCGCCGGCAAGGGAGCTTTTGTATTTACCGTTTCTCGTCTTCATCTTTGGACTGCAATAGCCGCGGATTGTCACCTGAATTATCATACACTTTCCACGCGTCCGCCAGTGGTTTGTAGACGGCCTGGAAGTTTTTCCAACTGCGATCAAATCGCCGCAAGACGTCGGCTCGCGATACGTTATGCCCGCCTTGTTTGACGCGGGCGGCAATCCGTCGCAATGCCAGTTGCGGAGCGGCCAGACG
>DATEGR010000285.1:0-2882 GCA_035279985.1 Verrucomicrobiia bacterium | reverse complement strand
GGGCGGACGATGGAGTCTGTGATAGAGCAGTATTTGACGACGGTGCGGCCGATGCACAATGAATTCGTGGAGCCGTCGAAACGCCACGCGGACGTGATTATTCCCGAAGGCGGACACAATCCGGTGGGAATCGACCTGGTGATTCAAAAGATTAAGTCGCTTGTGCCGCAATAATCCAAAAATACCCCGGCAGCGAATACGGCGCGTGAAAAGCGAGCGATTGCGCGCGCGGTCCGCATTTGCGTAATGTGGGCCGTTGTAATCCCCTTCGTCGATTTAACGTTTGCCGCCGAGTCTTTACATGCTCGGTGCCGGCGTTCCATCGGACCATTTGTCCACTCCGACCAGGAGGACGGACAGTGGAGGGAAGGATTTGAGCAGCGGGTAGGATTGCGCGGAGATGTACCAGTAATTTACGGAGAGGATTGGGGAGTTTGTGAGATTTGCGCCCCAGGCTGCATCGTCCGCCGGTGTATCGTAGAACATCAGGTGGGGGAGGTTATGGCCGCCGCTATCGGTGAGATAAGAGTCCTTCGACATCATGTAGCAGAGCGTTCCATTTTCCAGGGTCGGCAATTCTTTTTTATCGATCGCCGCTTTGATTGCGGCGACAACTTCGAGTTTGGAATGGCCGGCCAGGAGTAATTCGGTGCGCTTGATTTCATATGGCAGAACAGAGCGGGCGGCGGGTGGATTGAAACAACCCGCGGCGCGAACCTTGGGATTCCAAAATTCCGGGTGGTCGAACATGGCCCCCCAACTGCGTCCGACCATGCAGACCCAGCCGTTTGTACCTTGGACCGCGGTCTCGTAGCCATGACGGGTCAGGACAATGACCGAGGCGTCGCGGGAAATGGCGTCTGGAGCGGCGCTGCGGGCGAGCGAAATTTCCGCGTCGCGATTCATGAGATATTGTTCGACCGGGGCCATCTTGGGATAAGGCACCGCGGCATCCTGTGCCATGGCTTGGAACGCGGCGCCGAGCACAACAAGAAGCGCGAAGCACTTGATTGCGATTGCGAGCAGATTCTTTTTCCGCACTGATTTCCTCCTGAGAATGGGCCTTGTCGTGTCAGCGCGTATTTCCGCGAGCAGTGTTCTGACGCCGCCGCTGTTCGCTGGCCTTCGCGATTTCGCTCATGTCTCCTACGGGGCGGATTTCGAAAATAGTGCCGTACTTCAGGGCCGGATGCCGGGAGATGAGCTGGACAGCATGATTCATGTCCCGGGCTTCGAGAGTTAGAATGCCGCCGAGTTGTTCCTTGGTTTCGGCATAGGGACCATCGGTAGCAGTGACTTTGCCGTTCTTCGAAGACAGAGTCAACGCGGTTTCCTCGGGCTGAAGCCCTTCTGCGCCAACCCAATTGCCGCTCGCGCGAAGATGGTCGTCGTATTCAAAGCTTGCGTCGAACATCTGGTTTCGCTCGCGCTCGGTCAGGCCATCGAAACTGCCTTTGTCGTAGTATCCCAAACAGATGTATTTCATTGTTCTCCTCCTGGTTCTTCTTATCGTTTTTTCGCGGCAAGGGAACCGCCAGCCCGGCTGTTGGAAATTTTTCAGTCATTATTTGGAGTAACGAAGCGCCACACACCCTGATTTGAGGTTCTTTGATTCAAGGAGTTTCAAACGGAATCTCTCCGGCAGGCTGGCTCCATCCAACAAGCGTCTTCCTCCTCCGGCAAGGATCGGCTGAACGACAAAACGGAATTCATCCACGAGACCCAGCTCGATCAGTTGTGAAGGAATATCCACACCGCCGACCCAAATATTTTTGCCTGGTTGTTGTTTCAATTTGAGGATTTCGTCTTGAAGCCCGGTACGAACGATTCTCGTTTTTTTATCTTCCGTGGCGTCCAAGGATCGTGAAAAAACAACTCTATCAATGGAGTCAAAGGTTTGAGCAAAATCCCTGTCCGCTCTTGACGCAGACCGGTCTTTTGCGACATCGGGCCAATAAGGAACCATCAATTGATAGGTTTTACGGCCATAAACGAGGAGGTCAGCATCGCGCAGGAGGTGCGTATAGTGATCAAGCAGTTCTTCATCAGCAATTTGTTTGGTGTGGTCGCAGCAGCCATCCAGAGTAACGCTGATTGCGTAGATTAACTGTCTCATTTGATCGTCCTTTCGATTCGTCGAGTTTTATTTCAATGCCTCGAGCCGCATCGAGATCAGTCGGCGGTCCTAGGGAGCATCGGTTCCATCCGACCAGTGTCGGACTGGGATCACGAACTGAGTCAATTGCTCGAGGGGATCGGCCGCAGCGATGACGGGCGAGCCGGGCAGATTTGCTCCCCAGATTGCAGGGTCGATGTTGGAATAGAAAAACATCAGGTGAGAAGGCCAGTGTGGCGCGGTGTCGCCGCCGTATCCCTGCTTCCCCATCATGTAGCTCATCGCCCCGGATTCCATCGGCGGCAATTTTTTGCTGGCGACGGCGGCGGCCATGGCATCGTTCACTTGCGAAAATGAGCGCCCGGACAGGGCCAGCTGGGTGATTTTCGTGACGCGGAGAAGGTAGCTGCGCGCGGCTGGCGCGTTGACACACATGGGGACGCGCACTTTGGGATTCCAAAAGTCAGGATCAGCCGCGGATGACCATCCGCGTCCGACGTAACATACAAAACCGTTTTTGCCTTTGACCGCGGTTTCGAAACCATGACGCCCAAGAACCAGGACTTCCGCATCGCGGGAAATGGATTCGGGCGCCGCTGTTCGCGCCAAAGCTATTTCCGCAGCCTGATCCGCCATGAGGTATTGGTCGACCGGGGCCATTTTCGGATAAGACGCCTTGGCGTCCTGTGCCATGGCCTGGTATGCCGTGCCGAGCACAACAAGCAGTGCGAAGGTCTTAATTGCGATTGGGACAAGATTCTTTTTC
>DATEGR010000284.1:0-2431 GCA_035279985.1 Verrucomicrobiia bacterium | reverse complement strand
TTTCGCGCCGGTCATGGGCCTTTGAGTAACAGGCCGGAGCCGTGCAGGCAAAAATTTTCCGGCTTGCACTTTATGGGAACGATGGTTGAGTCAGGGCGTGACCGGCGCGTTTCTCAATGCCTTGGGTATTTTATTGGGCGGCCTGTTCGGCCTGGCGCTGCGCCGGCCGCTGTCTGTTCGCGTGCAACTTTTCTTCCGTTCCACGCTGGGCCTGTTCACTGTTTTCTTTGGCTTGCGTCTCGTCTGGTTGAGCCTCAACGGAACGTTTTTGTCCGGATTGAAACAGATTTTTGTCGCTCTGCTGGCGATCATTGTAGGCAATTTGTCCGGCCAGCTGCTCGGACTGCAAAATATTTCAAATCGGCTCGGCCGGTACGCGGGCAATATCATGGCCGCCGGACGACCGGATGCCCGGCAAAAAAAAGGTGATGGTTTCAGCGCGTGTGCCGTGCTTTTCTGCGTCGCACCGCTGGGTTTGGTTGGCGCGGTGGCCGACGGCTTGTCCAATTATTTTTATCTGCTGGCAGTCAAGGCGGTCATGGACGGGCTGGCAACACTGGGTTCCGTGAAAACCCTGGGCTGGCCGGCGGCCCTGTCGGCTTTTCCCGTTTTCCTTTTTCTCGGGGTCATCACGCTGGCCTGCCGGGTCTATGCCGTGCCGTTCCTGGCATGGCACAGCACGGGTGGAGACGACCTGGCCAATTCAGTCAATATCGTTGCGGGGTTGGTGTCATGCGCCGTGGCCGTGGTAATTTTTCAAGTTCGCAAGGTCGAGCTGGCGAATTATTTGCCGGGACTGGTGGTCGCGCCGTTGTTGACGTGGTTGTTCGCTCACTGAATCACGCCGCGTTTCCGCAGCATCGCGTCCATCGCCTTGTCCATCAGCGAATCCGCCAACGGCCCGGTGATTTCGTCGAGCGCGGCAACGGCCGTTTGTAACTGCCGTAAATCGCCCGGGCCGGTTTCCGGTTTTTCCGTTGCCAGGGCAGTTTCCACTTCGTGCGCAACGGCTTCAATCTTCGCTCGATAATCAACCGCAATTTCACTGGTACCGTCCGCCAGCGCCTTGCGCGTGGCGGCAAGGGTTTCAGTTGCACGCAATTTCGCGTCGATCCAGCGGCGAGCTGCCAGATCCTCGAACGCGTGCGCGACGGATTCCTCAACCATCTGTTGCACCGCCGTGTCGTCCACGTCCACGGCGGATTTCATTTCCACAACCTTTTCCCGGCCGGTTTTCACGTCACGCGCCAGCACGTGCAGGATGCCGTTGGCGTCAATTTCGAACTGCACGCCCACGCGCGGCACCCCGCGCGGCGCCGGCTCAAACTCGATCGTGAATTGGCCGAGGCTCCAGTTGTCCTTCGCGCGCTCGCGCTCGCCTTGCAACACGTGGATGAGCATCGAACGCTGGTGGTCCACCGCGGTAGTGAACATCTCGCCCGCTTTCACTGGAATGGTCGAGTTGCGGGGGAGCAGGACATTCATCAGCCCGCCAAATGTCTCGAGCCCGAGCGACAACGGTGTCACATCGAGCAGCAAAACGGCTTTGAAGCCACCCGACAAAATTTCGGCCTGAATCGCCGCGCCGAGCGCCACCGCCTCATCGGGATTCTGGGACGTGTTTAACTGCGGGCCGGCGGATTTATGGTAATCACGGCCGAGGCGGATGCCGCCGCGCGTTTCCTCAAATTCCGCGCAACCGAACCACTCGGCCACATATTTGCGCACGAGCGGCATCCGGGTCTGGCCGCCGACGAGAATCACCTGGTCCAAATCCTTTGGCTCAACCCGGGCGTCGGCCAGCGCGCGGAGGCAATGCGGCCGTGTGCGGGCAATGATGTGGTGCGCGAGGTTTTCCAATTCGGCGCGTGTCAGTGTATAGCTGAAACTGAAATCCGATGTGAGAAACGGCAGCGTAATTTCAGCTTCGGATTCTGTGGATAATCTGATTTTTGCAGCTTCGACAGCTTCGCGGAGGCGTGACAGCAACGGTGGATTCCGGATTTCGGATTTCGGATTGGCCATCTGGATTTTTGCAACAAAGAAATCCACCAGCCGCCGGTCCAGGTCATCGCCGCCGAGACGCGTGTTGCCATTGGTGGCGAGCACCCGAAAAACGCCTTCATGCAATTCCAAAATCGAAAGGTCGAACGTGCCGCCGCCAAGGTCGTAAACGGCGATTTTGGATTTCTCCTTCAGCTTGTCCAGGCCGTAGGCCAGCGCGGCGGCGGTCGGTTCGTTGAGGATGCGTTCGACCGTGAATCCGGCCAGCTCGCCGGCGCGCTTGGTGGCGTTGCGCTGTGCATCGTTGAAATACGCCGGAACGGTGATGACGGCGCGGGCGACCGGTTCGCCGAAATAATTTTCCGCGTCGCGCTTTAATTTCTTCAGAATCGCGGCGGAGATTTCCTCCGGCGAAATGTTTTTCCCG
>DATEGR010000283.1:0-10299 GCA_035279985.1 Verrucomicrobiia bacterium | reverse complement strand
CCGGCGATGGCTTCGATTATTACGAATGGACTACATCCGTGTGTGCTGGGCAGCCGCATTCTGGGCGGCTACGCGCTCCGGGGCGGAATGCCGTGGTGGAAATATGTGGCCAACCGTTTTCTGACGCTCGCGGAAAATATTTTGCTGGGCGCGAAGCTTTCGGAATATCACACCGGCTACCGTGCGTTTTCCCGCGAAATTTTGGAGACCCTCGACCTCACGAAGAACTCGGACGATTTTGTTTTTGACAACCAGATGCTCGCGCAAATTCTCTGGCATGGGTTCACCATCGCCGAGGTAACTTGTCCGACCCGGTATTTTGCCGAGGCCTCTTCGATTAATTTTCGCCGCAGTCTTAAATATGGCGGGGAGTGTCTTGCGGTGGGACTCAAATTCCGGCTGGCGAAAATGAGATTGTTGCGATCGGGGCTGTTTAATTCAAAACCGCGGCCAGGCGTGATTTCTTCCGGTTGACCGTAGGCCGGGGCACCGCGCCGGCCTTGGCGGCCTTGTCGTATGCCGAGTGAAGACCAGGCAGAAATTTGACCGCTTCGTCCTTTTTGCCGGCGGCCACGAGCGCGCGATAATCCTTTTCCAGGCGTCGCAGGCTTGATTTGACGCTGCGGTTGTGCTGGTGCTTGCGTTCGTTGGCGCGCATTCGTCGTTCGGCTGACTTCGTGTTCGGCATAGGTTGAATTTTCGTTTCGCTTGAAAGCGAGCGACTTTAATCCAACCGGCTTGAATGTCAAGCGGAACCATTTCCTGAAACCCCCGCTTCCTCCCGGCCTTACTTTGGCACGTTTATTGTTAGGAAAGACCTGCAATGTTTGCACAAAATTCAAGCCGCAACCACGCCCGGACGACAAATGAGTGAGCCGTTGCACATTCTACATCTCGAAGACGATCCGGATTTTGCCGAACTGGTTCGGACGCTGCTGCAAGAGGATGCACTCGAAGCCGAATTGAAGCGTGTGGCGGGACGCGCCGAATTTGAAGCGGCGCTCGACGGCGAAAAGTTCGATATCATTTTGTCGGATTTCCGGCTGCCCCAATTTACAGGCCTGGAGGCGCTGGCGTTTGTTCGCAAAGAACATCCCGACCTCCCGTTCATCCTCATTTCGGGCACCATCGGTGAACATGCCGCGATCGAAAGCCTCAAGGCAGGTGCGACCGATTACGTGCTTAAACATAATCCGGAGCGGTTGGCCTCGGCGGTCCGCCGCGCCGCGCAGGAGGCTGGTGAACGCGCCAAACGGCGGCAGGTGGAGACGGAATTGGTCCGCCGCGAGAAATATTTTCGCACCTTTACGGAAAACACGCTCGATATCCTTTGTATTTTAAGCCGGGAGGGAAATTTCCTTTATACCAGTCCTTCGATGGAGCGTGTGCTGGGTTATGCACCGGCAGAATTGCAGGGAGCAGATGCCTTTGCCCGCGTGCATCCCGAGGATTTGCCGCCGGTGCGCGAAATGTTTCAGCAGGTGGTGCAACAACCCGATGGCGCCTTAAAAATTCAATTTCGTTATCAGAAGAAGGATGGGACGTGGAAACGTTTGGAACTGGTCGGCCAAAACCGGCTGGATGATCCGGATGCCGCGGGCATCGTAACCAATTGGCGGGATGTGACCGATCGCTGGCGGGCCGAGGAGGAATTGCGCCGAAGCGAGAAGCAGTACCGCCTGCTTTTTCAGGACAATCCCAATCCCATGTGGGTGTTTGATCTGGAAACCCTCGCATTTCTGGAGGTTAACAAGAGCGCCATCCAACATTACGGCTACTCGCAGGAAGAATTTCTGGCGATGAAAATGTCGGATCTTCGCCGGATTGAAAAGGGAGATCAGTCCAAAGACACCGCTTTGGGTGATGCCGGGAGCGGCCACCTTTGGAGGCACCGGCGAAAGGACGGCGCCTTTATTGATGTGGAAGTCGTCTGGAGTCCGATGGCGTTTCGCAACCGTTTTGCGGCGCTGGCCATGGTCACGGATGTGACGGAACGCCGCCGCAACGAGCACCGCAACCAGGTATTTTCCAAACTCAGCCATCGCCTGAGCTCGGCCACGACGGCCGCCGAGGCGGCGACGATTATTTGTGAAGCGTCCGATGCGCTCTTTGCCTGGGATGACTTCGCGTTGGATTTGTATTCCGCGGAGAAGGACGAGGTTTTTTCATTGTTAAATATTACCACCGTGGACGAACAGCGGGTGAAGATTCCCGAATCATCCCAACCCAAAAGCGCCAACACCCTCGTGCGGCGTGTCATTACCAAAGGAGCGGAATTGGTGCATACTCCCGGCCCCAAGGGCCATGCTGCCGATGCCATGCTCGTACCCGTGCGCAAAGGCACCCGCCTCATTGGTGTATTGTTTGTCCAAAATCGCCTGGCCGGCACCTATTCCGATCACGATCTGGAAACGCTCCAAACCTTGGCCGATCAATGCGGCGGCGCTTTGGAACGCGTCAACGCCGAGGAGGCGCTGCGCGAAAGCCAACGGCGTTTTCGCGATCTTTTTGAAAATTCACCGGACGCAATTTTCGTTGTGGACCTGAACGGCGTCGTGCTGGACGTGAATCTGGCCAGTTGCGTGCTGCACGGCCTGACACGGGAACAATTGGCTGGCAAAAACATATTGACCGACCTAGTCCCGGAGTCACGCCGGGAGCAAACCCGGCAGGATTTTGAAAAATTGGCCAGCGGCAAATGGACGCAGGCCGGGAGTGAAAGCCTGAGCGCTGAAGGCCGCATCACGCCGGTAGAGGTGCGCGCCAGCCGCATCGAGTACGGCGGCCTTCCCGCCGTCCTGTTGCACGTACGCGACATCACCGAACGCCGCGAAGCCGAGGCCGCCCTGCAAAGTTCGGAAACACTCTTCCGTTCGGTCTGGCAGAATTCCGTCACGGGACTGCGATTGGCCAATGAGCAAGGCGCTACGGTTGCGGTCAATGATGCGTTTTGCCGGTTGGTTGGCATGGAGGCACAGGCACTGGAAGGCCAGCCCTTCACGGTAATCTTCGCCGCCTCGGAGGACCGGGAAAAAATACTGGGACAACACCGCGAGGCTTTTCTCGCCCGCAACGTCGAGCGCAAGCCCGAACGCCGGTATGTTTTGCACAACGGGAATGCCGTGACGCTGGAAATCATCGACTCATTCATCCAGCTTCACGAGCGGCCGCTGCTGATGTTGAGCCTGTTTCGGGATGTCACCACACAGCGGCAACTGGAGGAACAACTCCGCCAATCGCAAAAAATGGAAGCCATCGGTCAGCTGGCCGGCGGTGTCGCCCACGATTTTAACAACATTCTTACCGTGATTCAGGGACACGCCTCGTTGCTTTCGGGGACCAATCTAGGCGAGTCGGCCGGAAAATCGGCCGAACAAATTGTCCAGGCCGCCGAACGCGCCGCCCGGCTGACACGGCAGTTGCTCACCTTCAGCCGTCGCCAGCTGATCCAACCCAAAAACTTGGATGTGAACAAAATTGTCGGAAACATGACGAACATGCTCGGCCGGCTGTTAGGGGAAGATGTGGCCCTGCAACTGAATTATTGCCAGACGCCCCCAATGGTGGATGCCGACGTCGGCATGTTGGAACAGGTGCTATTGAACCTTGCCGTGAACGCGCGCGACGCGATGCCCAAAGGTGGCCAACTCGCCATCCGCATTGCCATTGTGGACCTGGGCGAATCTTACAGTCGTGCGCAATCCGAGGCCCGCTTGGGGCGATTCGTCTGCCTGAGCGTTACGGATACCGGGATGGGCATTTCACCGGAAAATCTGCGCCGGATTTTCGAACCGTTTTTCACAACCAAGGAAATCGGCAAAGGTACCGGCCTGGGATTGGCGACGGCGTACGGGATTGTAAAACAACATCAGGGCTGGATCGAAGTGGACAGCCAGATTGGCAAGGGCACGACATTTCGGATTTACCTTCCTTACGCCGGAGGAGCGCCGGGCGCAGCGGAAAAACCCACCACGCAAATCACTGTGCGCGGCGGTAACGAAACTATTTTACTGGTCGAAGATGAAGAGCCAGTTTGTGAACTCGTTTCCCGCTTATTGGGCAAATATGGGTACAAAGTTTTATCGGCAAACGATGCCGCCGAGGCCGTTGAGGTCTGGCAAAACAACAAGGATGAAATTGCCCTGTTGCTGACCGATCTGGTCATGCCCAATCACATGAACGGCCGCGAGCTGGCCGAAAAGTTATGGACCGAACGGCCGGAACTCAAGGTCATCTTCACCAGCGGTTATAGCGCCGACATTGTGGGCAAGGATTTCAAACTGGAACCGGAGTTGAACTTTTTGCAAAAGCCATACCATCCGCAGATGCTGGCTGTCACGGTGCGCCGTTGTCTTGATGGCAAACGAAATTGAACCGGGGGCCATCTTCCAACTTTTCTTTCCCGGCGGGTTTCGCTTAGACTCCGCGCATGATTATTGCGCCTTCGTTGCTGGCCTCCGACCACGCCCGGTTTGGCAGGGAGGTGGAACGGGCCGACCGCTCCGGCGCTGATTGGCTGCACCTCGACATCATGGACGGCCATTTTGTGCCGAACATTTCCTTCGGGCCCGAAGTCGTCCGCGCGCTTCGACCGCTGACCAAACTCTTTTTTGACGTGCATCTGATGTGTTCGCGCCCGGAAATCCTGCTGGAACCTTTTGCGGAGGCTGGTGCGGATGAAATCATCGTTCACGTTGAACTGGGCGAACAGGTGGCGGCGCTCATTTGGAAGATCAAATCGCTCAACAAAAAAGTCGGTCTGGCTGTCAACCCCCCCACGGCTATCGCCGAAGTCCAGCCGTACCTCGACCAGATTGATCTGTTGCTGGTGATGACGGTTAATCCCGGTTTCGGCGGACAGCAATTCATCCACGAATGCCTCCCCAGGATTCAACAAGCTGACGCCTGGCGGCACGAACGGAAACTGCCATATCGCATCAGCGTGGACGGTGGGATCAATTTCCAGACCGCCGCCGAATGCGCGCGCGTCGGCGCAGATACATTTGTAAGTGGGACAACTTTGTTCCATGCCCGCAACCTGAGGGCCGCGGTAAAAAAAATGCGCCAGGTCGTCAATGCCCACGATCCTGCCCTGGCAGATCTGAAACTTTGAACGGCGCGGCATGAACATCAAATTCGGCACGGACGGCTGGCGCGCGGTCATCGCGGAGGGTTTTACGTTTGCCAATGTTGCCCGTGTGGCGCAGGCCACGGCGGACTATTGGAAGTCTGAAGTCCAAAGTCCAAAGTCCAAAGTCTTTGAGTATCAATTGAAAGCCATCGTCGGCTTTGACCGGCGCTTTTTTTCGGAGAGATTTGCACAAACGTCTGCCGAAATTCTGGCGGGGAACGGTTTCCAGGTAATACTGACATCGGAACCGACGCCGACGCCGTCGGTTTCGTTTGCCGTCAAGGCGCAGCGCGCCGTTGGCGGTGTAATGATTACCGCCAGCCATAACCCGCCAATTTTCAATGGGTTTAAACTCAAATCGTTCTATGGCGGTTCGAGCGATCCGGAAACCTGCCAGGCGGTTGAAAGTTTTCTTGATAAAAATCCACCCCAATTCCGAGCTCCCAATTCTGAATTCCGAATTGCTGCTCAGGACGTCCGCCCGGCGCACTTCGCCGCGTTGAAAAAGCTCGTGGATTTCAAGTTGGTCGCAAAATCGAAACTGCGTTTTGCCCATGACGCTCTGTTCGGTGTCGGTGCGGGTTGTTTTGAACAGTTGCTCGCGGGCACCAGCTGCAAAGTCACGACCCTCAATGCGGAGCACGATGTGCTGTTCGGTGGCATTAATCCCGAACCGATTGACAGGAATTATGCGCGCAGCCATGAATTTCTCCGTCGGCATCCGCATGACATTTGTCTTGTGACCGACGGTGACGCTGACCGCGTCGGCGGGATGAACGGCCGCGGCGATGCGCTCACCACGCATCAGGTCATTTGCCTGTTGTTACGCCATCTGATTGTAAATCGAAAAGGCAAGGGGCGGGTAGTCAAGGCGCTCACGACCACTTCGATGGTGGACAAAATTTGCGCTGCTTACGGCTTGCCACTGGTCGAGACCGGCGTCGGCTTTAAATATATTTGCGCGGAAATGCTCAAGGGCGACGTGCTGCTCGGCGCGGAGGAAAGTGGCGGCATCGGTTTTCCCGGACACATTCCCGAGCGCGACGGCATCGCCGCCGGTTTGATGTTGCTCGAATTGCTCGCCACCGAACACGTATCCGTGGATAAAATGCTGGCGAAATTGGAGAAGGAATTCGGCCCGCATGGTTACGGAAGAATTGACACGCATTATCCTCTGGAAAAGCGCGCGACGTTGATGGAATTTCTTAAAAAGAATCCGCCCACGAAACTGCTGCGCTCACCATTAACCGGCATGAAGACGTTCGATGGCGTTAAATTTATTGCCGCAGACTCTTCGTGGCTCATGCTGCGCGGTTCGGGGACGGAGCCGATTCTACGGATTTACGCCGAGGCAAAGTCGAATGCTGATGTGCGGAAATTATTGGAGCTTGGTGTGAAGTTGACGCGTGGTTAAGCATCAAATTGTGTCCGCGAAACACATTTGATTCATCTTTTTCGCAGCGATGTTTTTGGTGAAAAAAAGTTGTAAAAGTGTTTTGAGATCGGCTTGCCTGTGAATCGGAAAATCAAATCCGCATATCTGAAATTTGCCGGGCCTGATCCGTGAAAACGTGGTGAACGGCGGGCGATAAGATGCACCACGGAAAAGGGTGCTTTTTTACCGTGACGATGCTAACAAATCACCTGCCAAATCTGCAGAATTTTGGATGTTCTCTTGCAAGACAGTCATGTACTGAAAACCTCCAGATCTTATTAGGTATCTGTTTGTTGCAATCATAATTATAGCTGCGTTCAGCCTGCTGCTCCTTCAGCTATTTATAGAGGAATTCATTCAAAAGTTATTGAAATCAAGGCGAATCAGCCAAATACGGCTTTCGGGGTCCCCTTGGCATTATCTTTGAATGCAGGATTTCCACCGGTTCGGAAGATTTTCTTGGCAAGAATCATGCAAAGACGACGGCCAAGATGTACTTAGATGACGTTTGGATCGTAACAAGACGTGCAGTTTTGTTTGTGTTTCTATTGGGTGGATTGGTGGTCACGACCCCCTTATCTGTTCTAGGCACTCAAAGTGTAACGTTGGCTTGGAATCAAGTCACCAACGCCAATGTCGCCGGCTACAAAGTCTATTACGGTTCGGCCAGTGGCAACTATACCAACTTTACCTCCGTCGGAAATGTGACGAACGCGACGATTGCAGGTTTGACGGAGGGTGCGACCTATTACTTCGCCGCCACAACACTGAGCACTTCCGGCTTGGAAAGTGGTTATTCAAGCGCAGTATCTTATACAATCCCGAACGCGGTTCCAACCCTCCAGGTAACGCCGGGTTCCATATCATATGGAACGATCTTGAGCGGGACGAGCAAGACGAACAGTTTTACAGTGGCGAACGTGGGGACGGGGACATTGAGCGGGAGCGCGAGCGTGAGCGCACCGTTCAGCGTGGTAGCTGGCGGGAGCTACAGTCTGGGAGCGGGGCAGACGCAGTTGGTGGTGGTGGCGTTCAGTCCGCTGGTGGCGAGCAACTACAATCAGAGTGTGAGTTTCAGTGGCGGGACGGGGACGAACACGACGGTGACGGGCAGCGCGACCAATGCGCCGGTACCCACGCCGATCCTCCAGGTGACGCCCGGAAGCATCGGGTACGGGACCATCTTGAGCGGGACGAGCAAGACGAACAGTTTTACAGTGGCGAACGTGGGGACGGGGACATTGAGCGGGAGCGCGAGTGTGAGCGCACCGTTCAGCGTGGTAGCTGGCGGGAGTTACAGTCTGGGAGCGGGGCAGACGCAGTTGGTGGTGGTGGCGTTCAGTCCGCTGGTGGCCAGCAATTATAATCAGAGTGTGAGTTTCAGTGGCGGGGCGGGGACGAACACGACGGTGACAGGCAGCGCGACCAATGCGCCGGTTTTACCTACGATATCGGCGATTAGTGTTAATGCGACAGATGTTGATCTGATCTCACCGGGGCTGGAGATATATTCAGGGACGACAGTACAATTTTCAGCGATGGCGACCAACGCGCAGACCTGGCAGTGGAGTTACTCCATCAATGGTGGGGCGTCGGTGGTTTATACAAACAGCACGAGTCCGATAACGAATATAAGTTATTATTTTGGCACAAACACGGTGGGGGACAGTTATGTGTGGACGCTGGTAGTGAGTAATGGACAGGCCTGGGCGGAATCTGAGACAAATCTCACGGTTGAAATGTCGCCGAATGGCGGGCTGACTTTCGCGGCTGCGTCGGCTCCGGCGAATGGCTTATTGACGGCCAGTACCATTATCAATGGAGTAGAGTTCAACTATATTTATCAACCGCTGCCTTCCATCGGAGATGTGAGCAGTGGGACCGCTGTTTACAATTTCACTATTACCAATGCCGGGAACTACGAAATTCAGGCGTTGGTGAATGCGCCCAACGTGAATGCGAATTCATTTTACGTCAATATTGACAGCCAGCCACAGGACTCGACCACGATTTGGGACATAATGCCGCTCACATCAGGTTTTGAACAGCGTCTCGTGAGTTGGCGTGGCAATGGCAGTGAGAACAATGATCAGATTGTTCCAAAAACATTTAACCTTGGCGCTGGCCTGCATCAAATCGTTTTTACAGGGAGGGAACCGGGTACAGCCTTGGCAAGCTTTACCCTCATACCGGTGGCGTCGGGGACTGCGAACACATCCCAGCCACCGCCAACAGTAAGTTCGCTCAACCATAGCGTTCGAGCTGTCGCCGATTCAGCCCTGGTTAATGCGAGTACGCCCACAAATTATGTGGCGGTGGCAGGCCAGACAGTCACACTCAACGCTGGAGCCCCAAATGTTTCCAGTGTTTCGACGTTGGCGTATCAATGGCGATTTAACTCCGTGAATCTGTCCATGGCGAACGACGCTACCTTGCTGTTGAAGAATGTCACCACCTACCAATCGGGGGTTTACACCCTGGTGGTATCGAATGAAGGGGGGACTACCGTCAGCAGTCCCATCATTTTGACTGTCTATCCCACAGCTGCGGCCACACTGGAAGTGGCCACACACCCGGCGGGTCAATTCAACCTGTCCATTAAAGGAGTACCGGGATATCATTATGAGGTTCAGGCGTCCACCAACCTGGCTGATTGGATCCCGCTGCAAACGAACACAGCCCCATTTTTATTCACAGATCCGAAGGCGGGTAAATTCAAGCAGCGCTTCTACCGTACATTATTCGTGCAATAGATGGAAAGGCTCGGTCGTCCAGATGACCTTCGGGAATATTTATAGAGTCCGACTCAGATGGTAATTCTATATGGAAAGGCAGTGTGGAAACTTGAGTGAAATGCATTCAACCCAGAAGCCATTTTAGATCCCTAAGACAATCGCCAATTGGCAAAAACCTCGCAAAAGCGTAGCGAGAACTTTGAAAATTGTTCTATACCACCAAGACGCACTGTCCTCTTTTGTGACAACAGGAGGTCGTATAAAACCCTGAGTTCGAGGGCACGATTTCCGAAAGCGCCAATCAGTTTAAATCTTTTTCCGCAGGCTGTACCCCGAAATGAAACCCGGTTTCATCCTGATAGCCTGTAGGGATTTGCCACTTTACAAGGTTCCGCAATTTGATGATGATCGCCAGCACAGGCGCTGTCAGCGTTGTGATTTGGAACCAGTTTTTCTGTGTTGCTGCTTGTCCATGAATCATGGCTTGTCTAAAGCACTGATGATGCCAAGCCAAAAAAAGGTGCAGGCAGCGGATTTTCCCCTGCGGTGGGGGGCTCAAAATACCGGCCGAGGCAATTAAAACAATGCGGGCCCTTTGAAATAACCGTCGGCAATTTCTTCAGATCTTCTGAAAAATTGTGCTATTGGGCTTGTTTGGAATATGCCAAGCTGTTGCGTTCACCGGTGGTTCTCGGTTCGGTCGAAGGCGATAAAGAGAAATCAGGCGTAAGGAATGGCGTGAGACCAAAGAATATCAGTGAATCTCGTAATCAGCCAAGCAATCGGATTCGCATCCTCATTGTTGACGATCATCCGTTGGTGCGCGAATCGCTGAAACGGATCATCCAGCAGCAGCCGGATTTAGCGGTATGTGGCGAGGCGGACAATGGCAGCCAGGCCTTGGAGTTAGTGGCCGAAACCAAACCCCGTCTGGTGATTCTTGATCTTACCTTGAAGGATTCGCATGGCCTGGAACTGATCAAGAATCTGAATGATAG
>DATEGR010000282.1:0-5253 GCA_035279985.1 Verrucomicrobiia bacterium | reverse complement strand
AAAATGATTGACGGCTGGCTGACGTTGATTGTCCTCGTTGGCGTGCTCCTCCTGTTCCGGCTCCTGCCGCTCGGGCGCAAGAGTGAACCGTTCAGCATTCCCCCATGACCGTGCTGGCCGAATCATTTCGAAACGGAATCGAGGTCAGTCTCGCTTTTTTCTATCCCGAAACCTGCCAGCTTTGCCGGACGGAACAGGCGACGGCCGCCGATGGCTTTGTCTGTGCGCGTTGCTGCTCCCAAGTCCGATTCATTGAACCCCCGTTTTGCGAACGGTGCGGTCTGCCTTATCCCGGCGACTTCACCACGCCGTTCGAATGCGCGAACTGCCGCGAAATGGAACTGCATTTCCGCTCCGCGCGCTCGGCGGTGGTGGCGCACAATGTCGTGCGCGAAGTGGTCCACCGCTACAAATACCAGCGCGCGCTCTGGTTTGAACCGTTCCTGGCCGATTTATTCCTGCGCCAGGCCCTGCCCGCTCTGGGCCGGCGGGACTGGGATTTCATCGTGCCGGTTCCGTTATATCCGGTGAAGCAACGGGAACGCGAATTCAACCAGGCCGAACGGCTGGCAACGCACCTCAGCGCCGCCGCCCGCATCCCCTTGAACGCAAAATTACTCTGGCGGGTCAGGCCCACCGCCACTCAGACATTGCTCACGCGGCAGCAGCGCGCGGCGAACATGCGCGGCGCTTTCGTGGTTTACCCGGGCGACCGGCTGAACGGTGAACGGGTGATTCTGGTGGACGATGTTTTCACAACCGGCGCGACGACCAGTGCGTGCGCAGAGGCCCTGCGAGCCGCCGGAGCGGGTGACGTTTGTGTCTGGACAGTGGCGCGCGGACTTTAGTATTATAGGCATGTCAATGGCCACAACCACTTTCACCAAAAAATCGCTCGGTCTGGAAACCAACGAGCCGGCCGTGACCCCGCCGCCAGCCAAGGGCGGGCAGACAAACTTTGCCAAAAAGCCCAAGCTCGGTTCGGGCAAATCCAAAAAGCGGGACATCCCGGAAGGGCTTTGGACCAAGTGTCCGAAGTGCGAAACGATGGTTTTCGACAAGGAACTGGACGAAAATTTGAAGGTCTGTCCGAAATGCGAATATCATTTCCCGGTGGGCGCGCGTGAACGCATTCACTCGCTGGTTGAAACGTGCACGTTTGAGGAGATGGATGCCGAAATGACGAGCGTGGATCCGCTCAAATTTATTGATAAAACCCCCTATCCCAAGCGCCTGCAGGAACATCAGACGGCAACGAACCTGAAAGACGCGGTCTTGACGGGAATTTGCAAGATTGGTGAACACCGGGTGGCCCTGGGCGTAATGGATTTCAGTTTCATTGCCGCGTCCCTCGGTTCCGTCGTCGGTGAAAAACTCACGCGCCTGATTGAGCGCGCGACGGAAAAAGAGCTTCCGGTCATCATCATTTCCACCAGCGGTGGTGCGCGCATGCAGGAGGGAATGCTCAGCCTCATGCAGATGGCCAAAACCTCCGCCGCGCTGGCTTACCACGCGCAACGCCGCCTGCCCTACCTCAGCGTGCTTACCCATCCGACCACGGCGGGCGTCATGGCCAGTTACGCCAGTCTGGGCGATCTGATTCTGGCCGAGCCGGGCGCCATGATCGGGTTTGCCGGGCCGCGCGTCATCAAAGACACGACGCAGGCCGAGCTGCCGCCGGGTTTTCAAACCGCGGAATTTCTGCTCGATCACGGTTTGATTGACGCCATTGTGCCGCGCAAGGAAATGAAACAACGGTTCATCCAATATCTGGATTTTCTCAACGGCCGGCAAAAAGTCGCCACCGCCGCCTCGGCGTAAGTGGTTCACCTTCGGCCATCGTACCACAACGTGCAGGATTCACGCCGGGTCAGCGCGCGCCGGTTGAGCAGCACATGCGCCAGCAGTTTCAGATGATCCCACAGGGTATAGAGCCGCAGCTTGCGCGCGGAGGTCACCAGCGGGTGGCGATGCAGGATCACCATTTCCTTGCCCGTCTCCCGTGACCGTTGCTTCAGCCGCCGGCTCAAGTCCAGTTCCTCCGCCGCGAAAAGTTCATTGTTGAACCCGCCAAGTTCACGAAACGTTGCCGCCTCGACGAAAATGAATGAACCCGCGAGCCAACGGCCCATCCGGCTGGAATAGTTCCAGAGCCGGGTAAAGAATCCGGCCAACCAATGTTTTTCATCCATTCGGACCGTTGTGCCGCCGGCCAGGCACCGGCCGGATTGGATTTGGTCCACGACTTCCCCAAACAGCCCGGCGCTGGGATACGAATCGGCGTCCACAAAAATCAACCAGTCGCCGGTCGCGGTGGCCGCACCGCGATTGCGAGCGCGGGCAATTTGATTGACGGGCTCAAATACGACCAGGGCGCCGGCAGCTCGCGCAATTTCAGCTGTGCGATCAGTAGAATTGTTGTCGCACACGATCAATTCAACCTCCCACCTTTGCCGGACAAAGACGCCCGCCGCTGATTTCATCTGCACGAGCGATTGGCCCAGCAAGCCTTCCTCGTTAAAAGCCGGAATCACCATGGAAATTTTCACCGCCTCCAGCTTGGCGTAATCATTACGGGCTTTCAACAGGAGAATCCGACCGGCGGGGGGGCTTTATTTTCCGCGTGCTTTTTTTGGGGCAATCTCTGTATTTTGTGGCATGACCATTTGGATTCTTGCTCTGGTGTTGCTGGCAGCAGGGGCCGGCCTGGGCTTTCGTCAAGGGGCGATCCGCACGGCGATTTCTTTTGTCGGGATCGTGACCGCCGTGTTATTCGCCGGGATCTTGGGAAATCTGCTTAAACCGCTGTTGCCACACGTCGGAATTCATGATCGCACATTGATCTGGCTGATCGCACCGGTGGAGGCATTTGTTATCGTCCTCGTTGTATTCAAAATCGCCGCCCTGATTGTCCATCGGAAGGTCAATCTGTATTACAAATACAAGGCTGGTGATTTACGGCTGGCCTTGTGGGAACGATTAAACTCGCGGCTGGGACTATGTGTCGGGCTGCTGAACGGCACGGCTTACCTGCTGCTCATTTCCTTTGTCATTTATAATTTCAGCTATTGGACGGTGCAAATCGCCCCTTCCGGCAATGAGGCCAGAACCACCCGGATAATCAACCAACTGGGGCATGATTTGGAAACGACCGGTTTGGCCAGCACCGCGCGGTCGATTGCTCCCCTGCCGGACATGTATTACAAACTGGCTGATTTGGCGGGCCTGGTTTGCCAGAACCCGCAGTTGAGCAGCCGGCTGGCGAACTACCCGGCGCTGCTTTCCCTGGCCGAGCGCCCGGATATGCAGCAGCTCGCCCAGAACAATGACTTTATCCAGGCATGGAAACAAGGCGCGCCCATGGGGCAAATATTGAACAATCCCCAGGTGAAAGGCCTTCTGCAAAATCGGGATTTGATTGACACCGTCTGGGAAATACTCCGCGCCAACCTTGACGACCTGGTCGTTTATCTCAAGACCGGCAAATCGCCGAAATACGATTCTGAAAAACTTCTCGGCCGGTGGGGTTTTAACGTCAATGTGAGTGTGGGCACACTGCTCATCGCGCGGTCCAACATTCCGGCCGCTGAAATCAAGGCATTGCGGAGTTTGTGGTCCAGGGCTTATGCCCAGACGATGTTCGTTGCGGCGGCGGACCATCAGGCATTTTTGGAAAACATGCCGCGTTTCAAGGTGGAAAACGGCATGGCGACCGTGGCTCAAACGACGACCTGGCAGGGGCAATGGAATAATGCCGGCACCAACTACGATCTGTCGCTCAACGGCAAATCCATGACCGCCCGCACTGACGGCCTGCGATTGACCATCAAGTCTGCCAGTGATGTCTGGGTGTTTGACCGCGCGCAATAAAAACGCTCAAAACCTCCGTAAACAACCTTCTTCCCCGGAATTTCAGGCCGCAAAACGGCCCGATACTTGCTATCCAACAGTGGTATGCGTATGCGCTACGTCGTCATTTTAGTCCTGATTATCTCAATCGGGGTGTTTCTGGTTGCCTGGGAAGACAAAGCGGTGGGACAAGTCTGCAAAAACGTGATCGGACAAACACTTAAGAAGGTGTTCGGTGAAAAACTCCATGCCGCCCAACCCGCTCATATCCAGATTGTCTCGAATGGAAAAGGGAAAACGAATTCAGTGGGTTCTCTGAACCGGAAGGATCTCGGCGTGCTGCCGCTTTCAAATCACGTTTCAACCACTGTCCCCCTCGACCAAAACACGAAGTGCACCCTGACCCCCACTTTGCTTGAAAGTGGAAAGGTTCAAATCATTCTCACCATGGAAACCACTGGGGCCGATGGCAAACCGGTGGGCATGAATGTGGCACGCGTTCTCGCTCATGCCGGGGAACCTTTTGATGTTTCCATCGCCAACATGGATCTGGCCTTTACGCCTCAGATTGCCATTCAGTAAACCGATGGAACTGGTCGGGGCGGTGAGATTTGAACTCACGACCTCTTGCACCCCAAGCAAGCGCGCATACCAAGCTACGCTACGCCCCGTACCAGGAAATTGATTCTATACCTCCGGCCTTCACTTTCAACCGTGAAATCACTCGCGTTTTTTTGATACGGTATGGGTCGCGTGACCGTAAAAAGCCTCGGCGCATTCCATCAGGGTTTCGGACAAGGTCGGATGAGGATGTACGCTCCAGGCAATGTCCTCCGCCGTCGCCCCCATTTCAATTGCCACCACGGCTTCGGAAATCAATTCGCCGGCGCCGGCACCGCAGATGCCCACACCCAACACACGCTCCGTTTCCGGATCAATGAGCATCTTCGTCATCCCATCCGTGCGGTCAAAGGACAACGCACGCCCCGATGCCGCCCACGGAAATTTCGACAGCTCGTAGCGAATACCACGCTCCCTGGCTTCGGCCTCAGTCAGGCCGCACCAGGCCAGTTCCGGGTCGGTAAACACGACCGCCGGAATCACAATTTCGCTTAAAGGCACGCTGCTTCCGCCGTTGATGCTCTCGACGGCGATATGCGCCTCCTTGTTTGCTTTGTGCGCCAATAAAATGCCGCCGGCAATGTCGCCAATGGCATAAATCCCTGGATCGTTGGTCTGTTGACGTTCGTTCACTTTGACAAAGCCTTTTTCGTCCAGCTCGACTTTGGTGTTTTCGAGGCCCAGGTCAGCGCTGTTGGGTACCCGGCCGACCGCTACCAGGACGCGGTCGTACAGTTCGGAAAGTTTTTGGCCGTTGTATTCCATTTCCACCTTGATCTGCCT
>DATEGR010000281.1:0-3621 GCA_035279985.1 Verrucomicrobiia bacterium | reverse complement strand
ACCGCACCCGCACCGCATTTCTTCAACCGCTTTACGTCGGCGCGCGTGTGAATACCGCTCTCGGCGACCAATAACGTAGGACAGGCGTCGCGCCTGTTTCCATCTTCATTTTTCATGTTGGAGACAGGCGGGACGCCTGTCCTACGATTTAATTTCGTGGCGAGTCGTTCGGTCGTGGCCAAATCCACCTTAAACGTTTTCAAATCGCGGTTGTTCACGCCAATCAAATTCGCGCCAATTTTAATGGCGCGTCCCAATTCGATTTCGTCATGAACTTCAACCAATACGGCCAACCCGGCCTCGATGGCCAGTGAGTGGAATCTTCCCAATTGGTCGTCTGTCAGGATGGCGACGATGAGCAGGATGGCATCCGCGCCCCACTCGACGGCTTCAAGGATTTGCCGCTCATCAATGATGAAATCCTTGCGCAACAACGGCAGTTCCACCGCCTCGCGAATCTGCCGGAGATGATCCAGCGAACCTTGAAAGAATTTTTCATCGGTCAACACCGAAAGGCAGCTTGCACCTGCCGCTTCGTACTCCTTCGCAATGCGAACCGGATCGAAGTCCCGGCAAATCACGCCCGCCGAGGGCGACGCCTTTTTAACCTCGGCAATCAGCGCGATGTCACCCTGACGCGGCTGGCGCAAAGCGTCGAGAAAATCACGCCGTTCGCCGTGCTCGAGCATCGCGTCGCGCAAATCACCGGCCGCGATGAGCCGTGCCGGCAGCTTCGCGATTTCGCGTTTCTTTTCTTCAACAATTTGGTCGAGAATGTTCACTGGTCAACCGTCAGCAGTCCGTAGTCAATTGGTCGATGTTTGCCACTAACTACAATCTACTGCCTACTTACTCATCCTCATCTTTCACACCCTGCATCCGTTTGATCGGACAGCCGGCGCGGAGCCAGGCGTTCACAAACGCATCGAGGTCGCCATCCATCACGCCCTGTACATTGCTGGTTTCGACACCGGTGCGCAAATCCTTCACCATGCGGTACGGCTGGAAGACATAACTGCGAATCTGGTTGCCCCATGAAATGCTGCCTTTCTCCCCGTAAAATCGTTCCATCTCGGCCTTCTGCTCATCCTGTCGCTGGGCGAAAATTCGCGACAGCAAAAGCCGCATCGCCGTGGCACGGTTTTGGTGCTGTGACCGCTGGGTTTGCGACGCGACCACCAGACCGGTCGGGATATGCGTGATGCGCACGGCGGTTTCGACCTTGTTCACGTTCTGACCGCCCTTGCCGCCGGACCGGAAGGTGTCAATTTGAAATTCGTTCGGCGGGATCACGATTTCCGGATCGCTTTCCTCGATTTCAGCAATCACGTCCACGCTGGCGAAGCTGGTATGGCGGCGCTTGTTTGCGTCAAACGGCGAGATCCGCACGAGCCGGTGCACGCCGCGTTCGGCTTTGGCAAAGCCGTAGGCGTTTTCGCCTTGAATCAACAGCGTGATGCTTTTGAGGCCGGCGCCTTCACCAGGCAGCGCATCGGTGACTTCGACCTCCCAGCCGCGCGATTCCGCCCAGCGCTGGTACATGCGCGACAGCATTTCCGCCCAATCCTGAGCTTCGGTGCCGCCCGCGCCGGCGTTGATGCTCAAGATACAATTCTTCCGGTCGTGCGGTCCGTTGAGAAAGACCTTCAATTCCAGTGCCTCGAGGTCCTTGAGAAATTTGACGACATCGCGCTCCAATTCCTGCTGGACCTTCAATTGCGCGTCGGCGGGTTCAGCCTCGCCCAGTTCGAGCATGACGCCGAAGTCGTCCAGTTGTTTTTCCGCCTGGAGCAGCGGCTCGATTTTGTTGCGGAGGGAGTTGGCCTCGTCAATCAGCGTCTGCGCCTTTTCGCGGTTGTTCCAGAAGTTGTCGGCGGCCATGAGCGCATTGAGTTCGCCCAGCCGCTTTTGGGTGGCGGGTACGTCAAAGAAACCTCCGCAGATGCGTCAGTTTCCCGGTGGCTGTCGTGATTTCCGTTTTAACCGTTTCGAACATGCGCCGCAAAATATAGAAGTTGAAAGCCGAATGCCAGAAGGGAAAGGCGCGGTTTCATGGCCGCGGCATTAACGCTTATTGGTCAGCGTTGTTCAATGATTGTGAGAATTGGCCAACGAAAGCGCGTAAATGAGCAAAACAATAATGATGAGGGCGACCACCACGGCCCCAATCCAAAAATAGGTGCCGACTTTGTTGCGTTTTTTGGTAAAGGCGGCGGTGGTGTCAAATCCGAGCGGACGACCGCCGCTTTCCAGCTCGCTCAAGCTGACTCCACGGGTTGCAGTCCGTGTGACGGACTCCGGTTTCTTGGCCGGGGCCGGGGCGGGAGCCGCCGATGAGGTGGAGCCGGATGCCGCCGGAGGAGCACCCGGGAGGACCGGAGCGCCGTTTTCAAGCCGCAATTCAATCTGGCCCAGACGGAGCGTCTGGCCCGGTTTCAGCACGCTCTCAGTGATTTTGTCCTCGTTAATGAACGTGCCGTTGGTGGAATTCAAGTCCTTGATGACCACCTCGTTGCCGCGCAACAGTACTTCGCAATGATGACTGGAAACAGACGGTTCGGCGATTTGAAACGTGTTATCCTCGACGCGGCCGATGGTCGTTTTGTCCGCCTTCAATTCATGAACGCGACCGTTCATGCCTTGACTCAGGATAACAAGTTTCGCCATAGCTTAGATGGATTTAATTATGATTGGTACCCGCATCAAGTCAAACGGAAATCTCAAAGTCATTGGTTCAAATTCTAGCCGCGTTTTTCAATTAGGGCGCGAAATTCCGCAAATAGCGGCGTTGAATCATGCGGACCGGGCGAGGCCTCGGGGTGATATTGCACGCAAAAAACCGGCTTGGTCTTGTGCCGCATGCCCTCAATGGTCTGGTCGTTCAGATTGATCCGATCCACGGAAATTGCCTTCGGCAAACTTTTCGGGTCCACGGCAAAACCGTGGTTCTGCGAAGTGATTTCGACCTTGCCGGATTCCAAATCCTTGACCGGCTGGTTCGCGCCCCGATGGCCGAACTTCAATTTGAAGGTCTTACCGCCAAACGCCTGCCCGAGAACCTGGTGACCGAGACAAATCCCAAAAATCGGAACGCCGCTGTCCACCAGCGTTTTCACCTCGCGCACAATGTAATCCAGCGCCGCCGGATCGCCCGGGCCGTTGGACAGAAAAATGCCCGCCGGCTTACGTGCGAGCGCCTCCGCGGCCGTGGCCATTGCCGGCAATACCTCAACGCCAAAGCCATGCTGCCGCAATCGACGCAAGATGTTGTATTTCAGGCCATAATCGAAGGCGACAATCGGAATTTCCGCGGGCGGCAGCGGGTCGCGCAGATTGCGGGGTTCCCTTTGCGCGTTGCCGGAAGCCAGTTTGAAATTCGCACTTTGCTCATCCTTCTCATCCCAGTGAAACGCCTTCCGGTGCGTAACCTCCCTGACATAATCCACGCCGACGAAAACAAACTGTTTTGCGCGTTGCAAGGCTTCCTCGTCTGGAATTTCCTCCGTGGAAATAAATCCGTTCATGGCGCCACGCACCCGCAGCTTCTTGGTCAGTGCCCGCGTGTCAATGCCCTGGATGCCGGGGATGCCGTTCTGCTCCAGATATTCCGCCAGCGAAAAA
>DATEGR010000280.1:0-22795 GCA_035279985.1 Verrucomicrobiia bacterium | reverse complement strand
GATACCCGGCAACACGGTGCGGTTGAGGCTTCGGATGCCCTGCTTGCCATCGAACGCCATGCCGGTGTGAAACCGGTTGAACTGCACAAGATTCGCCGCCAAGACCCGGCGCTCGGTCGTGACGTCGAGGAACGCAATCGCATCAGGATGTATCGAAAAGCGGTTGAAGCGGCTGCGGCTGGCAAGTTAAGCGATTCATTTGAACGCCTCGACAAAATGGGCGCGATTTTCGCGTGTGGCATTGGCGAACAAGCCGACAAGCTCGCCGACGAATATATCCGGCTCGCGGAGCAAAATGCTTCGGCGGTCGTCGTCTCGCAAACTTGGGGTGAAGTGCATCACGTCAACTCGCGCGTGCGTGATGCGTTGAAAGGCAAAGGATTGCTTGGCGTGGCTGACTCGGCTGTTCAAGCACTGGAGAGGATGGACCTCACCAACGCACAGAAGCGCGATATGCGTTTCTATCCGCAAGATGCCGTCATTGTTTTCAATCAGAAAGTCCGCAATGCCCAACCGGGCGCGAAAGGCAAGCTGGCGGGAATTTTGAAATCGAGCGTGCTTGTTGAAGTCGGCGGGAAATTCGTGATGGTCTCGAACCGATTGCTTGACCGTATCACGGTCTGCCAGGCGCGCGAGATTTTCATCGCTGATGGGGACCGTCTGCATCTCAAGGCCAATCGCAAGCTGGCGCAAAGCGGGCGCGTCACCAACGGTGAACTCGTGACCGTGAAATCTGTTCGCGCCGATGGCGGAATTGAACTGACGGATGGCCGCGTCTTGGACAAATCATTCCGTGAATTTCTTCCCGGCTACGCGGTCACGTCCTACGGTTCACAGGGCAAGACCGTGGATTACGTCCTGTTTTCCGATTCGACGGTCAAGCCGGCAACCAACGCCCAACAATGGTATGTGACCATTTCGCGCGGGCGGCGCGGCATCCGCATTTTCACGCCGGACAAGCAGCAACTTCGTGAGAATATTACCCGCTCCGGTCATCGGCCACTGGCAATGGAATTTGCGGCCGGTTCAGTCCCGCGCGGACAGCATCTGCTTTGGAATCGTCTGCACGGTTATCTTATTCGCTTCGGTCGTCGAGCCGCCGAACGAATATTCCGTCTCCATTCGGCTCAACAACATCAACCGAAACATCAAACCACACAAAAACATGAGCACAAAAACACCCGAATGTTGGGCCAGCGACCCACAGGCACGCGGATTACGCATTGAAGCAACGCCAGAACAATCACTGTTGTTGCCGCACAATCATTTCATCTTTGCGGAACTCGACAGTGGCGGCGATGAGCAAAACCTCAAGCTCGTCTTTACCACGCACGAAATTTCCATTCGCGGTCATCATTTACGGCGGATTGAAACGGTCTTGCAACGAATGGAATTGTCGCTGCTCGCCAAGTTGCCAAACAATCAGCGGAAGCTGATCACGGAAGGCCAGCCGGTGATTCTCGAAATCATCGTGTCGGAAATGGCCTCGCAACAGAAGCGTGACCAACCCCCCAGCGGAGCTTTACAGTAATCCAAATCTGCATCAGATTTCATGTAGTCGCAGCCAGGAAAAGTTTGCTGTGGAATTCTGAAAGAACCGAGTAAGTGACCTGGGCAGTTTCCAGAATTTCATTCTTCTCGACACGCACCTCTGTTCCTTCAGCCTCCACTGAACGAACTCTTTCAATATACTTTCGATCCACAACACCAAGATTGTGCGTGATTGGATGTCGCTTCTGAAATACGCGGTCCAGTTTGCCCTCGTCCGAAGAACCAATAGCGAACAACGAAGCACCATCGCAGAATTCCGGGACAATCGTGACAGCAGACTTGAAAAAAGTCCTTGCAAATCTGTGGAGCGGGAATACAAACACGAAAAAGGCCCGCGCCGGTCGTGGGCAAGAAACAAAATGAGAAATCCCGATTAAAGTCTAAATTGTGTTAACCCATGGAGTCTAAACCCATCCTTTTGCTCGTCAGTCTTTTCACCTCGCTCGCGCTGCTTTCGCCCTCAGTCTTGGCAAATGATGATGCGCCGAAGGTTGCGGTTCTCGTCGAGAAAGGATTGGTTCCAGTCGGCGGAACACCCGCACTGCCGCCTTCCAAAATTGTCGAGGTTCTACGGCAATATGGTATCGAGGCGGAACCGCTTTCAGCGGCAGAATTGTCAGATTACGCTGTTTTGAATACGCAGCGCTATGCGGTGCTGGTGATGGCTTATGGAAATGGATTTCCGAAATCCACTCTCAAAACCATCCGTGCCTATCACGCAGCCGGCGGATGCCTCGTCATGAATGGCGTTCCATTCTGCCATCCCTGTGACAAGGTGAACGGGACATGGACGGACCTTGGTCACGTCAGCTATTTCGGTCATGATGCCAGCGGTGTTGGCACGGGCGGTTTTGGCGGGCCATTGCCAAGGGAAAAGAAACCTCTCGCAACGATTCCGGGGCACCCGCTAGGTCTCACGGAAGACATGTTGCCAAGCTCTGACGGCAGTCTTCAATGGCTCGACCCGCGTAGTTTCCCGCCCGAGGATGAAGTCATTCCTTTAGTCAATGTCGGTGTTGGCAATGAGCAACATCCAGCGGCGGCGGTAATCCGGCATCACTGCGCGAGTTTCCGCGGCGCGCGTGACGTCTGGATCGGACAAGTTGCGCAGGAGTTGGACGACCAGAACCGATATTTTGCCGAACAATTGGTCATCCGGGGCGTTCTTTGGTGCCTCCTGGAAAAGCAACAGATCACAAAGAGCATGTTTGCCGAAGAACTCAAAGCATTGGATGCGGTTCAGAAACCGAAACCATTTCCTGAAAATCTGCCTTACTCTGTGACCCCTCGTCCTTGGGGAGATTCATTCTTACCCAAATCAAAACTGCACGCGCGCCATTTGTTGGTTGTGAACGTGGAACAGTTGAGCGGCGAGGAACGGATTGCCATTACCTGCCTTCAGGGTCTGACGAGCCGCGAACAGCCGCGAATTTGGATTCAGCAAGATCAGGAGGATCGAACCTGGCTGGATTGGCACAAAGAAAAAGGCTACATAGATAGTTATGAGGTAGTGGCGAATTGGGAAGACCTTTTCAAAGAATTTTCTAGCGCCTATAAAGGTGCAGTCATCCCCGACCTGAAACTTTATCGCGGCGACCTGCTGGCGGTGGATGTTGCCGAATGTGAAGACTTAATCGTGGCGACACCGGAGTTGGCAAAAAAACTGGGATTACCGGTAAAGATTGATCTGCGTGGACGATTCAAAACTTACGTCGAAGGAATGCATTGGGTATGGACGAATTACCAAAGCCAGTTGAGTCATCATCTGTGTAGATTTACCTATCCTCCAACCCTGACGGATTGCTCGTTTGCGTACGATTTCCAATGGCACAGCGTCATGCTCTGGGTTGCGGGACCGGTGGATGAAGTCAAGCCGGGTGCTGACAGTTTTGCCGAACGACGACTGATAGCGCAGATTTTTTCTGAAATGGACCCAAATATCGCCGTGCTGGGATTTCCATATGGAGGCACCGGCGTAGGGATGGGTGAAGGAGATGGTGTTGCATTAGCAAGCCGATATGCAAAGGGACTCGTTTGCAGCGACTACCTGCGCAATACCTGTGTGATGAGCGGTGTCCGCATAGATGAACTGGCGCAACGGCAACAGCCACCTGCACCGCCTCTAAATAAAAACTCAATATACATCGCCCTAGTAATGTCCGATGGTGACAACGAAAACGCTTGGTTGGGCGTTTATAGACAATGCTTCCTTGATCCATCATTTGGCAAATTTCCACTGGCGTATGGCATGGGACCGCCAATTCGTGAACTGATGCCTGCCGTAGCGCAGTGGTTTTACGAACACGCCACTCCGGAAACGGAATTCATCGCAGATGTTTCCGGTGTGGCCTATACTCAAGTGAGAAACTATGGTCTTGCCTACGCTGATCGCCAGCGTGTCCTCGGAGGCTTTCTGGACCGGACATCACGTTCGATGCAAGCGATGGGAATGCGCACGGTTCGCACGTCCGATAGCGACGATGAATTGAATACGCGATACGCACAGGCGCTGCCTTTCTGCCACTCCATTTTCGCAGGCATGGGTCATGAGTGGGATCGAGCCGATCGTCAAGGTATTGAGAAGTTGACTTATTCATTACCCGACGGCATGCCGATCTTCTACAACGTATCGACTTGGGATCATGGTGCGGACGGATTTCTCCCCGAAGTACGCGAGCAAGTTGGCTCAAACCGTCCTGTGTTTGTGAATGGTTTTGTTGGCGGCTTTTCAAGCCCATCATTGATCCTCGCCAAAATATACGACAAGCGCGACCCGGATATGGTCTTTGTCACGCCTGCGCAACTAGCCACTCTTTACCGTCAGGCAAGAGACAAAGGATGGGTGAAATGATTTATATTTACTTCGGAGATATTTTTACGAGAACAACTCCATGACGCAACACAGAGGTTTGAAATTCGTTTGTGAAAATACCCAAGTCTTTCTGACGCCAGAGGTCTCGTACTAATTGTTTGCCGCTGATGCCGAGGTCTGACCATTGTGCGGTTAAAGTCGTTTCGGTTTGAGCGCGGTTGAACAAGCCAACTGCCTGTGAGCCATCTTCCAGATGCTTGGCCCAGACTTCGGTGGCACCAGATCTCGCCACGCACTCGGCTTGATAACCGAGCGGATCTTGATCCACTTCAAGAACCTCATCATTGCTTAACAGACCAAGCGTAAAATCATCCAACTTTGTCAAATCGCACCCGATGAGCAAAGGAGCGGAGAGCAGACACCAAAGACTAATGTGGGTGTATCGTTCATTCGGCGTCAGGCGCGTCGGTTGCACATTGACGTTCCAACCAACATCACCCACCACCAGCATGTCCGGGTCATTCCAATGCCCAGGCCCGGCGTAGCGGCCAAGAGATGACTGGCTGAAGCCGTTCAAGGACATGCTGGTCCAGGTATCGCTGATGTCGTAGCCGGTACGCCAACAATTGCCACCCACCTGTTGTCCCCATGTCCAAATATCAGGAAGGCCGACTTGGGAAATGCTGAAGACGATGTCACGGGCCTCTTTTTCAAGTGCCGCATGCATAACTTGAAAAGGTTTCATCGCTTCTTGCCGGCTGGGATGAGGGACAAGGTCTCCGTAAGTACACCAGTCGTATTTCAAATAGTCGAAGCCCCATTCGGCATAACGATCAGCATCAATTTGCTCGTGCTGATAGCTGGCTTCGAAAAGGCCGCAGGTCTTTGCTCCTGGTGACGAGTAGACGCCAATTTTAAGCCCTTTGCTGTGGACATAATCCGCCAGCGCCTTCATGTCGGGAAATTTTTCATTTCCCAGGATTTTTCCGTTCGCATCGCGCTTACCTTCCCAACCGTCGTCAATATTAATGTAGGTCCATCCGTGGTTGATCAGCCCGCTGCTCACTATAGCATCAGCAGCGGCTCGAATTTTGGCATCTGAAACAGTCGTACCGCCGCAGTTCCAACTGTTCCATCCCATCGGCGGCGTGAGCGCGATTTTGTTGCCACAGACGATTTTGAATTTCCGTTCGTTAGTGCCATGTGCGTTTTGAGCATAAAGAATAACAGTGATCTCTCCTGGTGTTGTCAGGGTACCAGTTATACGGCCATTTTGACTGTCCAAGTTCAGGCCGGCTGGTAAATGGTCTGGCGTGAACGTCATCGGACGGTCGCCTGTGGTTGGAATTGTGAACAGGAATGGAGATCCGGGCCGCACACCGAAAATCCTAGCGCCATTGATGCGTGGTTCGGTCGGCGGCTTCGGAGTCAAAGGCACCTTAGATTCGGGCGGTGGAACAATGGCCACCGGCTGACCCTCGCGCATGACAATTTGGGCATTCGCCCAATCGGCGTGATCAAAGCTGATGTCATTTTTGGCAGCACTGACAATGAGAGTTAAGAGCTTGATGCCGGACAAATGTACTGCGACTTGTTTGGCCGGATCACCGCCCTGCTGCACATTGCTTTGCCAAAGTAATTTGCCATCCCCGCCGACTGCGAATATGACGCCACCTTGTCTTCCTACTTCGTCATCCACACCCACCTCTGCCGTAAAATGATCTCCCTGGCCATTCAGCGCGATACACATCGAGCTGTTTGCATGTGTCCCAACACCGTGTTCAAACTTTTGCCCGCCAATGGACAATGGACGTCCATCCACAGAGGCATCCTTTCGCGCAACGGCGAAGTCTTGTTCAACCGCTCGCAGGTCGAGAGACGAAATCCAGAACGTTTCAGCCGCTCTTGCACTGGCAACGAAAGTCAAAACCAACAATGGAATCAACACAATTTCGGCAATCGCATTTAGGGTGTATTTCATCAGTGGTGATTTGCCAGTTTATGGTTTGCGCAAACGGAAAAACATTTGCGCGCCGGGATTTGTGATGACCACAGAAATAACGCCCAGATCGGTGTTGGTCGTCTCGGAGTAGCCGAACATTGTGAATGGCTGGGCCAGATTCGTGGTAGCTTCCAGCATATAGCCCGATGCAGAAATCGGCCACTGTAATTTTATGCTGCCGCTGTCGTTGGTGATGACGAGCATGGGGTCCATGATCACCGTATCTGGCTGAGTAACATTTTGAGCAGGGGTGATATCATTGGCCGGAATAACTTCCACGACGCCGTTCATAGGCAGGCCAATAGGGTCCTTGGTGCGGTCATTCCAATCGTTCCATTTTCCGCCCTGACTGTGATTGGGATAATAAATTGCAACGAAATCCTCGCCTCGGCCAGCGTTGTTGGGTTCACCCGGCGCCCAACAGGTGAAGGATAACGATTCGCCGCTGCTCCAACTGAAATGAAATTTTTTGGCTGTGTCGCTCAAACCAATCCACAAAAGATGTTGTTTGCCGCCGTAGCTGCCAAATTCGCGAAAAATCCAGTCCTCTTCCGTTTGATTGCGAATTGTGGCCAGATGTCCGCCAAGCGCAACCGCCTCGGCTTCAGATTCCTTCCAAGTAGCTCTATCCAGGAGCAAATAATAATGGTGGTTGCTCGGGTTTACAATTGGCGGAGTTAACGGACGAGCTTGAACAATTGCGGTGATTAGCAGCAGCCATCCGAACAACGCTTTCCTGATCATCAGCATTGAACGTAGATTAGCGAGAAGGACTCACATGACGCTAGTATTAATGAACGCTTTTGGTGATAATGGTATCTGCGGCAAATGGTGTGGCCTTGTTCCTAGGCAGCGCAGAATGCGAATGTCCTCGTCCTCACTATTGATGTAGCGTCGGTGCTATGCACCGATTCGTTCGAGCCACAACAGTGCCAAAGCCAATTGCGCGGGGCCGCTGCCACCGTACCCCACCCGAATCCGGTCGGACTGTGGTTCCACAAATCGAGCCGGGGATTGAGCGGACGGCCATTGACGGTAACGTCGGTGGCATAACCTTCACGCTTGCCTTCGTAACGCCTCACGACGCACCTCCAATCAGGTGTTGGACCTCTTCTTGGGCTGGAACTGTTTTTCCTGGTTGCTTTGCAGGAGAGTCGAGATTTGAATCCCCATATGAACCCCAAACTCCTCCTGGGTCTCGTGCTCGTTTTGAGCCCCGGTTTCTTTTGCTGCTGCAACCTTCCTGGAGCGGACGAAAGCACGGCCACCTCGAGCCTGTCGGCGCAACCGGCCGGACAGATTTACCACGATGCAAAATATGGATTTCAACTGATCCTTCCGCAGGGCTGGGAGGCAAGGGAAACGAGTCTTTCAGTAAGCCATTATGACTACGTCTTTTTGACGATCAACAATCAGCGGTCTGGCCTTGCGTTCGAGGGATGGGAGGGGACATGGATATGCAACAATCGCATCACGCAACTACAACCGGACGAGGTGTATATTTCAGTTGGTTATGCGGGTGGTCCCATGGGAGTGACAATGAGGGCCGATACTGTGGGTGAGGATTTGCGTCCCTTTATGGCGACGAATCAGGTGAGGGTCTTTTCTTCAAAAGGGTTGTTAAGTTACGGTGTCAGTTTTTTCAAGCGAGGACAACACTGGTCCATCTGGGCCTGCATGAAAGAACCGGTAACGAAAGAAATCCGCCAAAAGGTCATGGCCCTGCTGCAAAGCGTGCGGTTTGTGGGCGCGCCGGTGGGAAATGCTTCCTGGGCGGAAAGCCTTGCCTGGAAGGAACTGCCTGAAAAAATTCGCGATCCTGGAAATTGGTGGTGGGGTTGGCCGGCGGCGGGCCAGGAGGGTGGACACTCGGGGTCCGGAATGTTTGGCCAACGATCCGTGCTCGTGACGAACCTGGGTTCGGCGTATTCCGTCAAGTTCGGCTTGCAGGCAATTGGCGAGTGGAAATTCATGGTAAAGACCAATGGAGAAGTCGAATCCGAACCACCGATAGTCCATGTCGCGAGTCCACCTCCGTCGCTGTGGCCGTCAGATTTGCCGGACGCGAGCAAAGGAACGATTGATGTCAATTGGATCGCGCCCTATGTCCAGGCATCCAAAGCATTCGGCAAAGCGACAATCACTTGGTTTACGAAGGACGGGCATGTTGAAAGGCAGGTTTCTGTGAGCGACGTGAATCCGACGTCTGGTTTCATGGAAATCATCGGTCACCCAAATGTGATGGTAGGGATTAACGAGGACTGGCGCATTACGCCACGAAAGGTCGTGCTGCCACCGGGTACCCTGGACGAATGCTATGCAGAATCAACGCCCGACAGCCGGGTTTTGGTTTATCAATACAACTTGAAACCGAGAATGGTAGGGATGGACATCTACATCCATGGCAAACGTGTCAATACGGTTGGCCCATTTTCCCTCCTTTATCCGTCGCCCGAAGTTGTTTTGAATGACGATGGCAGTGCGGCATTGCTTATCGCCAAAGCCAACGTGCAGTTCAATCCCAATGCTCCAGGCAAAGATGACAACACATTGCGCGACGAGCTTTCTGCCATTCACCGTCTCGGCGCACAAATTGTCGCGCTGAATACCAACGGTGAAGTCCGCTTTAGAACCGATTGCGAAAGTGCTGTCTGGTCTCCCATCGTTGCCCCAAATGGAGCCGGTGTGTTGCTGCGTCCCAACACCGGGACCAATCAAAACACTTTCATTTGGTTCACTGAAAAAGGTGAATTGCATTCGATGGACATCAGCCCAAATCCGCAATGTATCGGGTGGATTCCGCAAACCTGCCAGTCCTTGTTTTTGACCCAAATCGGATTTGAAACCACGCATGTTGAGTTGATTGACTGGAGCGCGGGAAAACGGCTTTGGGACATTCCTCTCCCAGGTGGCGGCGAGATACTGGCCATTGGCCTCACTCCAAAGCTCATTATCTTTTCCGTGGCTGAGCTTTATCCTTCGGGCATCTGGCACAAGGAAAACGAGTCACTTCTCCAAAGTGGAAAAGAATGGGTTCGGACGTTTTACGCGGTGGACGTTCAGGACGGCAAACTTGTTGCCCGCTGGCGGGGGCAATTCCCACACAGCTATTACGGTAAGATTCCAGACCATTTCCTCACATTGGGTGACAAACTGTATTATGTGACCGCAGACGAATTCACGGAACTCAATCAAAAGGATATAATAGCTGGGGCGAATGGATGGAAATAATTCTGCCAGCGCAAAACGATGAAACCCGAATTTCTCCTCTGCCTCGCGCTTGTTTTGAGCGGTGGTTTGTTCGGCTGCTCAACAGTCGAACCGACCCGGCAGGAAACCGTCATATATTCCAAACCTTCTTCCGAAAGTTTGCAGAAAATTAAAATCGAACGGATTTCTCTCACGTATGAGCAATTGGCTAAATCGGTTGTGGAACCAGAGGACAAAAGAGAAAGTGGTCCGCCATTACTGGCTGAAGAAAGGCCGGTCTGGACGCGTGACGGGCCATGGAATACACGGCTTTACATTTTTAATTCTACCGACACAAATCGGTGCGTTTGCGTGGAATTGCTTGATCATGGCGCCTACGAGATTCATCACACTTGGTTGAACGACAAAATGCTGTTTGTGGAAGTGCCTTGGGGACGTCTTGCCTGGACTGATTTTGTTCTCAACACGAAAACGCTGCGCTTTGCCTACATTGAAGACGGTTTTGCTTGTTCAACGATTGAGCAGCAAGAAGAAGCTGAATCGTTTAATGGATATGGATTGAAAGAAAACGGAACGAATGGTAACGGAACGAATGGTAACATCACTTCCCACATCTTCGGAATTGAAGGCAAGGTCATTCGCATTCGCAAGACATCTGATATATTGCGGTCAATCACCGTCAAACTCATAAAACCTTTGCCGCCGGCGCTGGGATGGATTCCTTATGAAAAGCCCGGCGAAGTCATCACGATTCACTTCGACGAAAAACTTTCCGAGTTGGGCAAACTTCAGTTGGCGACTGGAAGCGTTATCAAGGTCGCCTTTGGTAATGGAATCCTGACTTTAGCCGAGGGCGATTGGGGCAGCAACTTCTCATGGCTCTACGTTGAGAAAGATGGACACTTCTACAACACAAAAGGCCAAATGATGGTTTCCGACCCAGACGATAATCAATGACGATGAAATCCAAACTCCTCCTCTACGTCGCACTTGTTTTGAGCGGCGGTTTGTCTGCCAGTGAGGCGCAGACGAACAGCCAGCCGCAAGAGCCGACCTGCATTTGGGAGCACATCGATTATCCGTGGCCTGGCGCCCCAGATTTCATGGTCAGCTCAGGCGAACAATGGAAACAAGCCTCGTTTGGGCTTCGATTGGATATTATGAACATCGTGCAGGGAATTCGGTTCTTCAAAACCAATGCCATCACGGCCAAGTTGTATCGCGCGAATGGAGAAGTTGTTGAGCCGACGGCGGAAGGAAGGAAACTTCTGAACGCTCCAGTGATCATCAGCGCGGCGTCACTTCCCAACGCGGAACCGGCTCCGCAAGTGATGACCTATTTTCCATGGGGATCAAATACGCTTGAGGAGGCCTGGATTGAAGTCACCATAGGCCCGGAGCGGTATTGGCTGGAAATTCCCTATGGATTTGATCGAAACCCGACAGAGCCACTGCCGTCTTCCGTTCCGGGTGGGCCTCCCAAATTTATTCCGCCCATGAAATTGTTGACCGGCTACGATCACGTAGTGCGCTGGCAAAATGTGCATTATGATCTGGGGCAGATTCAAAACGGCTGGCGCTTGTCACTGATTCAATCCAATTCGGGTGAGGCGGAAAGCCAAGTCGTGCTTTATCGCGAAGATGTCAAAATCGGCACCTCGACTTCATGGAAAATCGATTCGCCGGCAACCGTTTTGCGAGTTTTAGATGCCAGCGGAACAACCATCGGCAGCCATTGCACTGACGTTCATATTCAGGACGGTGGAATGGAACGGAGTAGCGAGTATGTCATTGCTCGAAATGGAGGCGCTTTGCGTTGCTGGGGACAGATTGAAATCAGCGTGGATGATAAATCTTATCGGGTCGTTGTTCCATCAAGCCTGTACAAATATAATCACGGACATACGCCGCAACAGATAGGCAAAATTGATTTCAAACAGCCATGAACCCCAAATTCCTCCTCCGCCTCGCGCTCGTTTTGAGCGGCAGTCTGTTCGGCTGTTTCAGCAGTGCCAAAGGCCAGACAAATACCGATTCGCAACTTTCCAAAGCTGACGTTCGAGCGATCCAGTTATTAGCCAAAATCGGAAACCCCAAACTCCTCGTTTGACTATGCGTCAATCTCACTTGCTTAAAATCTTCGGCGTTGGTGTTATTGCCGCACTCATCATTGGAGGGGGCGCTTATTGGTGGCGAAGCATGACGGATTACAATTATATTGCCGACCGATGCGAACGAAAGATTGAGCGGAGATGTGATCCACGGGTTTTGCAGTCATGGGCCACCAATCTCATCATGCGCGTTTCTCTTGGAGAAACAAATAGCAGAGTTGATCTGGTAGGCAAAGCCGTTTCAGTTGATTTGCCCAACGGCAATTCCATGAGAGTGACTTTGCCTCAAGGATTAGATGGAATTTGGAGACATCGGCCCGCTGTTGTGTTGAGAGAGGCTCGTGGAGGAGAGGAAGCGTATGTTCTCTTGCTTTGGGGTGGAGGCATGTTGGGGCACTGGGGCATGTCTATCGGATCGCCTAGCTTTGTCCCCGCACAATGGGATCGACAAGGTCGCCAATGGAAGCCCGGCATATATTTCTGGAGAGAGTACCGGTAATGAAGCTGGTTAGCATCGCGCAGTCATGAAAAAGACCGTGAACCCCAAACTTCTCCTCGGCCTTGCGCTCTAAAAATATGTCAACTGTTACAAAAGGTCTGTTCGCCTTGCTCGTTGCCGCCATGATTGTATCAGTGGTTCTATGCTATCAAGGCATCGCCAAGCTGCGACAAGACCACTATCCACCATTTCTTCCGCCCGCGATGATGTTAGAGAGTAGTGAAAGAATAAGTCATCCGAGCCAAGCGGTGATTCTGTTTTTGGATTCAAACGAAGGGAAAATTCTTGTGGGATGTTTGACTATGGCGGTTCCCATGGTTTGCGGCATTTTAGTCGGCAAAAAGAAGTGGCAGTTGTGGAGCTTTGTCGTTTTGATTGGTTGCGCCGTTTTGTTTTGCTGGATGGGTATCGCCATTTATTTGCACTCCATTTATGATGCATTCCTGATTGAGAATCCATGAACTCCAAACTCCTCCTCTGCCTCGCGCTCGTTTTGAGCGACTGTTTGTGCGGCTGTTCTAATGTTGCTCGCGCAGATGAAACTAATGTGCCGGTTTCGACTAACGCAGTGCAAAGTTTCGTCCCGGCGACATTGAAAACAAATTGGACAGATACAAAAATTACTCTGTGTCGAACAACGGGCGAAACTATTCAACTGGACGCCAAGTGCGAAGTGGTTGCTGTCCGCAAAAGAGGTATGCCCACACCAATTGATGTGAATGTCGTTGCCTTCGTTGACCCCGATACGGGAAACGCCTGGGTCGGTTCAAGTTTTGGTTTTGCCGCAGTGTTTTATCTTGAAACGGAATCCGGCATTGTCCGTGGAACGATGCTATTTGGATCTGGGATTAGGGCGGTTCGTCCAGATGAACATGATGTCATTAACGGATTAGTGGCTTTCGGACACATCTACTGGGATGGCAGCCTTGTTCCAAATGTCCAACGCGGAAAAAATCTGGATGCTGTGATTGAGCAGTTAAATAAAACCAATGACTTAAAATGGGTTGCGACAGAGACGCATCGAGAAAGAATAACTTTTATAGAAGACAGTTTATACAATGTAGAAACTGGTTTGAATCCGTGGTTTTTTATTGGCGAACGGCACGGCAAACAATTCAAGGACACGACGATTGAAGCGATTAACGTGAGCGATGGAAAATTGCAATTGGATTTGAAAAATCCAGCGGGAAGCCACAAGGCCAGTGTTTGGATTGACCTCAAAACATGGAAGGTTGTTAAAGTTGTTCAAGACCGCAAACCATGAAGCACAAATTCCTCCTCTGCCTCGGGCTCGTTTTGAGCGGCAGTCTGCCATGAAATTCAGTTCAAAACGAGTTCTTGGATTTGCCACTTTGATTATCGGTCTCAGCCTGGGCGGCATCGGGCTTTGGCTTTTGTCCAGCCCGGTACAGTATCAGGCGGCGGTGCGGGTTCAGTTTGGACGTGACTCTGGCGCTTATGATCCCTATGACCCGTATTTCGTTCAAGCAGAAATGGAGGGTGTCAGGTCTGACACTGTTTTGAGCAATGTGGTGGAAAAGCTAAATCGATTCGGAGATTGGGGTGGCCAAAAAGTCGGAGTTGCTAAGGCGATCCATCTGCTTAAAAAGGGAACGACTGTCCAACCAGTTCCGAATGTTGACTACGTTTTTGAGATTTGCGTGATTGATAGAAAACCGGAAACAGCGGCCCGGATTGCGAATGCGATTGCCAGTGCCTATTGCGATAACCGGGTTGAACGCATCCGGCAGGAAAGGATTCGCGGCCTGACTGTGATAAAGGATGAATATCGAAAGGAGGAGGCTGGCATTAAAGCCAAACAGGAACAACTTGAACAATTAAAAAAGGAACTGAACCTGGCTAACCCCGAGCCGGGAGAGGCGATGCTGGGGTCAAATTACCCCGCTTATTTTCAAGCCAAGCGGGAATTGACCAACGAGGAAGCCACTCAACAACATCGAAAAGAGATAATTGCCATGCTGAAATCCACTGACAACAGTGGGCCAGCCGTGGCGTCTGAATTTGGTATCAGGATTGTCGACCCCGCCGTTGTGACCTCCGTGCCGATTGGCCCCAATCGTTGGTTAGGACTGGTCATGCTGTTTTGTGGCTTGGGTGTGTCGGTCCCTGGGTTCTATTTAATTTTGGCGGGAAGCACCACAACCAAAACCACACGATGAAATCCAAACTCCTCCTCTGCCTCGCGCTCGGTTTGAACGGCCTGTTCTCCAGTGGCTCTCCCGGCCATTTGCCGCAATGTAATTATTTTGTCCGGTTTTGCATTTGGCGGACGTTTCTGAATAAATGTCATTGATGGAAGACGGGACCCCATTGCGGGAATACGCCGGAACCCAATCCGAGGCAGCCTTTGCAGCGTTGGTAAAACGGTACATCAAACTGGTGTACTCCGCCGCACTGCGACAGGTGCGCGACCCGCATTTGGCGGAGGATGTAACTCAGGTGGTCTTCGTCATCCTGGCACGCAAAGCCGGACGATTGATCGGCCATAATGTGTTGTCGGGCTGGTCGCTTAAAACCACCCACTATGCGGCCCACACACAAATCCGCGCGGCCATCCGCCGGTCACAACGGGAACAGGAGGCTTACATGCAATCCACTTTGAATTCACCGAGTCCGTCCGATTGGGAGGAAATTGCGCCGTTGCTGGACGAGGCGATGGCATCGTTGGTGGATGCCGACCGCGATGTGCTGACGTTACGCTTCTTTGAAAACCAAACGGCGGCAGAAATTGGCCGCCGACTGAGGTTATCCCAATGAGCGGAGAGATGAATGGTTGGGATTGCCGATGACGATGTGGTCGAGAACTTCGATCTTGAGAAGTTGACCGGCTCGAATCAAGTCACGGGTGATTTTTATGTCCGCTTCTGATGGAGTTGGATCACCGCTCGGGTGAGAATGCGCGATTATGATTGCGGCAGCACTTGCCATTATTGCCAACCTGAAAATCTCCCTCGGATGACAAAGGATTGTATCCATCGTGCCAATGGACACCAAGTAGTGACCTTTTATGCGTCGGCGGGTGTTGAGGATGAGTACCACCAAACATTCACATTCAGGATTGAAGAAAGGATGTGTCGCGATATGCGTTTTCCAATAGGCGGCTGCCTGCTCCGGTGTTTCACAATGTTGCATTGCATCGGGTGTGGGACATTCCCGTAATGAAACAATTTTCCATTCCTGCGGTTGAGCCGGAAATTTTACCGGCTTAACAACTTGGTTGACGGGTTGCGGAGCGATTGCGGGGCATCCATTGGAGATGAGGTTTTCATTTGTGTTCATGTTTTGCGTTTTGTTCTGAAGGAGCGGGACTGCTCTCTTCACCCGCCCCGAGAGAGCAGGACCGCTCCTGACAAAACGCACCCGGCTGCGCCCGCGCCGCCGGGCGGCGGAGCATCAGCAACTGAGTGACGGCGGGCACAAAGATGTTGCGGCCGCCGGCGCGATGTTGCGCGGAGCAACCAGAGGCGCGGGTGCAGACGGGATGAACACAACGGAATACTTCATCTGTGGATGCCTATCGAGGTAGCACGCCAATACCAATGACGAATGGCATCTTGCCCGAATTGACGGTTCTTTCAGCCGAAAAAGTGCCAGTGAAAGTGCCAGTGAATGGGTGATGAATGAGTAATTGGTGAGTAGTTGATTGGTATTGGGTGCGTAATCGCTGGTGCTTGACAAACATGCAGAAATGCCTGATTCTATTGACGTTCGTTAGTTATGAGGCTGTTCGCCTCTGGTGGTGGGGTGGTAATTGAGGGGTAGTGGATTTTGAAAAAATCCCCTGACCCTGTTCGATTCCGACCCTCGCCTCCAATTAAAACCATTTATTTATAGGGTTTGGAGCCGTCCGTCAGTCTCGTGCCGGCGAAGGTTTATCTCAACGCCACTGATCCGAATCTGGCAACGTGGACCTGACAGGAGGTGATGGAAAACATCGTCGCTAAGCAAGGGGTGAAACGCGTCGGCGCCGGGAAGTCGCTATCAAGGCCAGGAATCATCGAACGCCGGTAATCGTTTGAGTCGGGACGCGGTTGCGCATTTGACTAATCTTAATAATTAGATATATTATGCATTGGTCAGTAATCTATCAACCGGGCGTGGAATCCTGGGTGCCCAAAGATAGTGCGAGATTGGGCGTCGGAGAGTTCCGTGGCCCGGAGAAGGGATTGAAGTGAATGTTGTACGGGCAATCCGGGGTTTGGAGTCGCCGCACGGGCGAACGGTCACCTTGGCGTTTCTTTCCCGGCGGTTGCCCGCCTCCTCGCTCTCCGAACTATTGGCGCAATACTTACACAGCGAAACCAGGATGCCCGTGGCGCTGGTGCGGTTGAGGGCCGAAGGCAATCATCCTGGGGGCAATGAGCAACCTGCGGTGAATTTGACCCTCGACGGCCACTTTCAACTGTCACAGTTCTCGCTGCCGGCGGTTGACGGACTCAGCCTCTTCAATCTGACCATCGCTGAAGAATTACCTACGCCTGGCTGGATCGCGGCGCTGTTGGAACAACTTCACCGACAGTTTCATTACGTGCTTATCGAGGCAGTGGCGGAAGAATTGCCGGCACCGGCGCTGTTCGAGTTCCTGCTACATTCAAATCGAGGTTACCTGTTTGTTCGGGCCTCGAATGAGGACGTCTATCATATGGATCTGCTTGTGCGAGAATTGCCTCCGCAAGGGACCGGCGAGGGCGTCCAACTCAAGCCTGTGTTGTGCCTGGGTACCGACGAATCGGTGGACGGTTATGACGGGCTAATCCAGCGCGTGGCCGGATCGATCGAGGCGTTCATCCGCGGCTGTCCGAAATTGCCAAATTATGACGCCCGGCCGGCCGGTTCGTATCATGTGGATCTCCGGCGGCTTGCACGGGAAATCGGCGGCTGCCTGTTGGGACTGGCGCTCTCGTCGGGCGCGGCCAAGGGCTTGTCACAAATCGGGGTCATCCAGGTTTTAGAGGAAAACGGGATTGACGTGGATGTGGTAGCGGGGTCGAGTATGGGCGCCTACATAGGCGCAATTTGGAATTCCGGGAAGAATGGGGTGCAACTCGAGGCCATCGCGCGGGAAATGGAATCCCATTGGGCGTTTTGGAGTCTCATTGACCCGGCGTTTCCGCCCCGACAAGGCTTTGTGCGCGGCTTTGCTGTGAAGCGACGCCTGATGCGATCCATCGGTCGCGTCCGCTTCGCCGAGTTGCAGCGGCCGTTGCGGGTGCTGGCCGCCAATCTCGAAACGCTCGAACGTACTGTTTTTGCCAGTGGGGAAGTCGCCAATGCCGTTCATGCCAGCATCGCCGTACCGGGTATCTGCGTGCCGGTGAAACTGAATGGCGAGAGTTACGTGGACGGTGGCATCGTGGACCCGCTACCGGTGGATGTGCTGCGTGAAATGGGTGTCAGCCGTATCATCGCGGTGAATGCCATCCCGACGCCCGACCGCATCCGCTATTGTCTCCAGGCCGAGCACGAGTTGGCACAATTGTCTCCGAGACGCGCCCGTGAGGTCATCCGCAAATGGTTGCCCCTGGATACCAAGTTGAATTATTTCGCCCGCGGCAACATCCTGGAAATTCTCATGCGCAGTGTTCACGGCGCGCAAATCCGCATGGCCGAATCCCTCGGCCGTCAGGCCGACCTCGTACTGCGCCCGCAAATTTGCGACGACCGCTGGTTGGATTTTCGCGATCCGGGTCGATTCATCCACGCGGGTCGGCAGATTGCAGAACGTCATTTGGATGAAATCAAGGCGCTGGTTGCCAGAAAGGCGGTGAAACATGAAACCGCAGTGGAGCCCATGGTCGAGGTGGCCTGAAACCAATGTCCGGCGTTGGCAGGCGGAAAGGCTGAGACAATATCTGCGCCGCGTGGTTTTGCCAGTTTCGGCGCATTACCGGGAACTGTTTCGCGAACGCGGCTTAACGGCCGACTCCATGCGCACGCTGGACGACCTCGCGCGACTGCCGTTCACGACGAAAGCCCATTTGCTCAATACGACTGAAAATCCGCAACGGTTTCGCGACTTCCTCCTCGTTCCCGACGAAAAAATCCTGTCGCGAAAGCCGGGAACCATTCTTAAGGCGCTTCTGAAAGGCCGCCAATCCGTACGACGGGAATTTGAAGCCGAATTCCGCCCGATTTTCATGACCTTCACCACCGGCCGGTCCGCGGAACCGGTTCCGTTTCTTTATACTCAACTCGACCTGGGCCGGCTTGCCGCCGCCGGACAACGTGTGATGGAGGTTTGCGGCGCCCGGCGTGAAGAGCGGATGCTGAACGCCTTCCCCTATGCGCCACATCTGGCATTCTGGCTCACGCACTATGCCGGCACGGCCTTCGGCGCTATGATGTTTAGTTCCGGCGGCGGCAAGGTCATGGGTACCGAGGGTACGCTGCGGCTCATTCGCAAATTGAAACCGGAATGTTTTATTGGCATTCCGACTTTCCTTTATCACGTCCTGCATCTGGCCGCCGAAGCGGGTCTGCGCTGGGAGAACCTCCGCTGCCTTGTGTTGGGCGGTGAAAAGGTGAGCGATGGCCTTCGGCAAAAACTCCGCGATCTTGCCTGCGAACTGGGCGCTGCCGACGTGGATGTGTTGGCCACCTACGGTTTCACCGAAGCGAAGCTGGCCTGGGCCGAATGTCCGTTTCCACCTGGCCGTCCGTCCGCCGGCTATCACTTGTATTCCGACCTCGGCATCGTTGAAATCGTTAACCCGCAAACCGGCGAAGTTGTGCCGGACGGTCAGCCGGGTGAAATTGTTTTCACGCCGCTGGACGCGCGCGGCACGGTCGTGTTGCGCTATCGCACCGGTGATTTTATTGACGGCGGCCTGACCTGGGAACCCTGTCCGTATTGTCACCGCACGGTGCCCCGTCTGACCGGCAACATTTCACGCAGTTCGGAAATCCGGGAGATGAACCTGGACAAGATTAAAGGCACCCTTGTGGATTTGAACGAGCTGGAGCACGTGCTCGATGACGCCCCGCAGGTTGGCACCTGGCAAGTCGAATTGCGCAAGGTCCATGATGACCCGCTCGAACTGGACGAAATCGTCCTGCACGTGCAAAAGATCAACGGTGCCGACGAAACCAGGTTGCGCCGGGATTTGAGCGAACGCTGCAGCCAGCGCACGGACATTCATCCGAACCGGATCATCTTCCATGATGCCGAGGAGATGCAACGGTTGCAGGGCGTCGGCACGCAATTGAAAGAACAAAGAATCGCGGACCACCGGCCCAAAAACACCGCCGGCGAACCCGCCACCGCACCGTTATGAAGGCGAATCGTCTGGTCATCGTCGATGGCATCCGCACGCCGTTTTGCCGGGCGGGCACCGATCTCGCGTTGCTCGGTGCGGATGAACTCGGCCGCGTTGCGGTGAACGCCCTGCTGACCCGCACCGGCTTGGATCCGGCACTCGTGGATGAGGTCATCTTCGGCTGCGTGGCCCAGCCGGCGGAAGCCGTCAATATCGCCCGCGTTATCGCCCTGCGCGCCGGCATTCCTCGAGCTGTGCCTGCCATCACTGTTTCCCGGAATTGCGCCTCCGGTTGCGAAGCCCTGACCCAGGCGCAGGAACGAATCCAAGCTGGCCGCGGTTCCGTTTTCATCGTCGGCGGCGTGGAAAGCATGTCGAACATTCCGCTCCAGTTCAGACCTGCCGCGGCGGAAAAATTCACCCGCTTCTCGCGCGCGAAATCAATCCGCCAAAAAATGCGGGCCCTGGCTGCCTTGCGTCCTGACGACTTTCGACCGCGCATCGGCTTGTTGCTCGGCCTGACCGATCCCGTTTGCGGTCTGAACATGGGCGAAACCGCCGAACTGCTGGCGCGCGAGTTTGACATTTCGCGCGCGGAACAGGATGAATTTGCATTACGCTCGCACCAACGTGCCGTCGCCGCCCGCGACAAGCTCGCCGAGGAAACCTGTCCGGTATTTCCCATCTCCAATGGGCAACCGGTCAATGGCCATCACCAATCAACCGTCGTTCGGGACAATGGCCCGCGTGAAAACCAGTCGTTCGCAGCCTTAGCCCGGCTCAAACCGGTGTTCGATGCCAGGACCGGCGATGTTACCGCCGGCAATTCTTCGCAAGTCACCGACGGCGCGGCGGCCTTGTTGGTGATGAGCGAAGAACGCGCGGCTGAGCTGGGTTTCGAGCCGCTCGGCGCACTGACCGGTTACGCTTACGCCGGCTGTGACCCGGCGCGCATGGGGCTGGGACCGCTGTTTGCCATTGCCCAGGCTGAGGCGCAAACCGGCCTGACCCTGGCCGACGCCGACCTGATTGAACTCAACGAAGCGTTTGCCGCGCAGTCTCTGGCCGTCCTGAAAGGCGCCGTCTCGGAGCCGTTTGCGCGCGAAGTGTTGCACCGCGACCGGCCGCTGGGGGATTTTCCCGCTGAAAAACTGAACGTCAACGGCGGCGCGATTGCGCTCGGCCATCCCGTGGGCGCGACCGGCGCGCGGTTGGTACTGACCGCCTTAAAGGAATTGCAGAGACGCCGGGCAAGGCGCGCCCTGGTTACGTTGTGCGTGGGCGGCGGGCAAGGCGCAGCGCTCTGGCTGGAAAGGACACGAGCCTATGAGAAGCATGACCGAAATTGAAGAAGTGGTCCGGCCAACGCCGAGGTCCGGGCCGCGAATGGTTCCAGCCGCGGACCAGTCGCGCAACTTGCGGCGAACCATGCGCGAGGACGGGATTTGTGTACTGACGTTCGATCGCCCTGGTTCATCGGCCAATATATTTGACCTTACGACGCTGGAGGAACTGCGCAGGGAACTGGACTTCATTGTTGGCGCGCCTGAGGTCACGGGCGTTATCCTCGTCAGCGCCAAGCCGACGATTTTCATTGCCGGCGTAGATTTGCACCGGTTAACGGACAGCACACCCCAGGAGGAGATACGGGCGTTGCTGGAATTCGGGCAAGCGCAAATCCATCGTATGTCGCAACTGCCGGTTCCCACGGTGGCGGCCATTCACGGCGCGGCCATGGGCGGTGGTTATGAGATTTCGCTGGCCTGTGATTATCGCCTGGCGGTGCCCGACCGCGTGACCAGAATCGGGTTGCCGGAGACGAACATCGGCGTATTGCCGGCGTGGGGTGGCGCGACGCGGCTGCCGCGCCTGATCGGCCTGCCGAAAGCGCTGGACATCATCCTGGCGGGAAAAACTGTGACTGCGCGGCAGGCGTTAAAGCTTGGCCTGGTGGATGAATTGGTTCCTGCCGAACGTTTGGTCCGGGCCGCGGTGCAAAAAATCTCCCACGGTAAATCCCGCCGGTCTTCGCATTGGCTGGTGAATAATCCATTGGCTGTCGCCATCCTGGCCCGGCTGCTGCGCCGGCGGTTGCTGCGAAAAACGCGCGGCCATTATCCGGCCGTGTGGAAGGCGTTCGAGATGATGACACACGGCATTACGAAATCCGTTGCCGCTTCGCTGGCGCTGGAACGCGAGGGTATTCTGGAACTCGCCCGGACGGACGCCTGTCACAATCTGATCCGCGTTTTCTTCCAGCAGGAACACGCCAAAAAGTTGATCCTTGAAGGATCCGCTCCTCTTCTGGAGTCAAAGCCGGTGGCGCGCACTGCGGTCATCGGCGCCGGTGCCATGGGCGCGGGTATCGCGCAATGGTTGAGCGCGCGCGGTCTGCCGGTTGTCCTGCACGACGTCAACACCGAGCAGGTTGCCAGGGGCATGACTGGCATTGCCGGGCTTTACCGGGAAGGCGTCCGGCGCCACACCCTCACACCCCGGGACGCAAGGGACGGGTTGGACCGGATTTATCCGGCCCCGATGGAAGTTCCGCTGCGCCATGTGGACCTGGTGATTGAGGCCGTGGTGGAAAATCTGGAAATAAAAAAGAAAATCTTCCAACGGCTTGGCGAGCTGGCGGGTGACGACACGCTCCTGGCCACGAACACGTCCGCGTTGCCGATAAATGAACTGGCGGCGGTCACGAGACGGCCGGAGCGGGTGCTCGGTTTGCATTTCTTCAATCCGGTCCACCGGATGCAACTGGTGGAAATCGTCGCGGCGCCGCAGACCGCGCCGGAAACATTGGCGCGCGCGGTGCGGTTTGTGCAGCGGATCGGCAAACTGCCGGTCGTGGTCAAGGACAGCCCCGGATTTCTGGTGAACCGCATCCTGATGCCGTATCTCATCGAAGCCGGGAATTTGTTCGAGCGCGGCGCAGGCCTGGAAAATCTCGACGAAGCCATGCTGGACTTCGGAATGCCGATGGGACCGATGCGGCTGCTGGACGAAGTCGGCGTGGACGTGGCGCGACACGTGGCGCAAACCCTGGCCGCCGGTTTCCGCGACCGGATGACGGCGCCGGCCGTGCTGGACAAAATGGTTATAGCCGGGTTGCTGGGTCGCAAGTGCGGGCGCGGATTTTATCTGTACGACAAATCAGGTGAGCCAAGATCCAATCCAGCCGCCGTCGCCTTCGTCCCGAACCATACCGCCGCCGTCATGACGCGGTTGGAACTCCAGGAACGCATGGTTTTTCTAATGGTCAACGAGGCGACGTGCTGTCTCGAAGAGCAAATTGTGGCCGGGCCGGAGGACGTTGATTTCGCGATGATC
>DATEGR010000279.1:0-2725 GCA_035279985.1 Verrucomicrobiia bacterium | reverse complement strand
CCGCACTCATACTGTAATTATCGCCGTAATTCTACTTCCGGCCAGGGGCAAATTTATCCGGACGTCGTAGGCACGGGTTCATTTGCCTTCGAAAATGTTCAGGTTTCCGGCGTCCGGCGTGAACTCGTCAATCAAATATCGTAAATTGAACCGGAGCCTCGTTGCCCCGGCTGCCAGAAGGAAAAAGAGCGCGATTGCTTAAACCTTGACGCCCGGTTTTGCGCGGTGCTTGAGAAAATCCTTCCGCCATTGCGCGCGGGCGAGCTTCTTTCCGTGCCCGTTGATGCCGAGCGAATCCACAAACCACCACTCGCGCGGCACCTGCCAGCTCGGGAGTTTTTGCAGCAGGAATTGCTTTAATTCCTCCTGGGTGCCATGCCGTCCCGGCGAAATACACGCGACGATGTGGTCGATCCGGTCGGCGTTCCCGCTCGGCACGCCAAAGACCAGACACTCGTCCACGGCTTCATGCTCCCGCAAGGCTTCTTCGATGGCGGCCGGGGACACTTTCCGGCCGGCCACATTGATATGTTCGCTGGTGTGACCGTGCAGACAAACCTCACTGTCCTTGATTTCAGCCAGATCGCAGGTCTGAAAAACGCCCCGGCCCAGCGTGGCCTCCGGTGTCGGCCAATAGGTTTCGCCCACGGCCCGGCTCCGCACGGTCAGGGCTCCGTTCCGTTTGAACGTTACCTTGACGCCCTGGATGGGCCGGCCCACGGAGGTCTCGTCCGTTCGCGGCGTTTCCGTTGCGTCGTAAGCGATGCCGCCGCATTCGGTGGAACCGTAGAAATTATGAATTTTGACGCCATGCTCCTCGAAGACCGCGCGCTCCAGCGACAGCGGCAACGGCGCTCCGGCCGAAATGGCCAGACGCACGTTGCTCAGGATCACGCCGGCCTTGTGCCAGGCGTGCCAGAGCGCCGGCACACCGGCCACCGTTAAATTCCAATGGGCCTTGGCCGCGCCCCGCAAAATTTCCGGCAACGGCGCGGGCGCGAGAAACAGCGGAATGCCATGGAGCAACAGCGGCAGCACCAGGTTCGAAAACCCGTAGGAGTAGGCCATGGAAATCACGCCGAGGTTGGCCCAGTCCGGACGCATACCCATCGCGGCCACAATGTTCCCGGCGTCCGCCGCCAGTTGTTCCTCCGTAAAGGCGACGGCCCGCGGCACACCCGTGGTGGCGGGCGTGGTTTTAAGATGACAACAGGGCGGAGGCGGAGGCGGGACCACGAGCGGTTGATGATGCGCTTCCAGCGGACACAACACCCTGCCCCGGCGCCAGGCCCGCAACACGGTAAAAATGAACTCCGGGGAATGACCTCGCGGGAAAATCATTGCCGGATCGTCCGGCAGGCGGGTTTCGGCTTCGCGGTCCAGTTGCGCAAAGGTCCAACTCCGTCCGGAAGCCAGATCGCGCAAAGCCACTTCATCACCCCGATCCTGAATCACCTTCTGCCAAGCATCGTAAAGCATCTGCCTTTGTTTTAAGCGAACTGTCATTTCTCTGGCAAGCCCGAACTTGCCCACACCAGGGGAAGCTGCCCCGCATCGGGCCGTCGATCCGACAATGTAGCCTAAAGTGGAGCCTGCTGCAAAGAACCGGCCCGGCGCTCTACATCTCAGCGGATCGCCAGCGTTGCCGGATCGGTTTTCCAGGCGGCCGGACGCGACATGATTTGCAGCATGCCGTGGCCGAACCGCGAGGTCGTGGTCAGCCCCGAAGCCATGCAGGCGATCTTGCGGTTGAAAAAATTGTGCATCGTCTCGGAAATCCTGCCCGGAAACTTTTGCTCAAAAAACATGCCGGTCTTGTACATCGCAAAGATGCGGCCGTCGTAAAAATATTGGATGAGCCCCATCCAGGCCTTGATGAGTTTGCGCATCTCGCGCGAGTACGCCGGCAGATTGTCCAGCCGCTCGGCGAGCAGTTCGGCAGAATGCAGCGCCAGCCACATGCCCGGTGACAACATGGGATCCACAAAACCCAGCGCATCACCCGTCATGACCCAGCCCGGCCCATGGCCATGCCGGGAAACGAGCTGGTAGTTGGTGTACGTGGCAATCTCCGTAACGCGACGGCGGCCCCGGCCGGCGGCGGCGAGCAAGGGATCGTGATTGATAACACCCTCCAGCCGCTCCTCAGGCGTGGTGCCAAATTGCGCCGCGTCGTCCTTGTTCATTACCACACCCACAGAAAGACAGTCGCGCAATGGAATGCGCCAGCACCAGCCGCGGGCCAGCCGGCCGATGATGACCTGTCCGCGCGGCGCGGGATCGGCAAAGCCTTCATAGTGGGCGAAGTAGGACACATCCTTGCGCGGGCCGACTTCCGCGGGAATTTCCAGTGTGCGCGCGAAGAGCCGGCCGCGTCCGGTGGAATCGACGAGCAAATCCGGCTGCCGGCCGTGAAACCAGGGGGCGTGTTCCAGCGTTTCGGCAGCCAGTTGCAATCCAGTCCCGTTCACGCGCTCGATCTTCGCCCGCACCCGGGCACGCTTTACCCCCAATTCCGTGGCGCGTTGGTCCAAAAGATTATCGAAGGCGGGACGCGGCGCGTTGTAGGCATACGTCGGCATGGGCGAACCCGACAGCGATTCAAAGCAGAACGCGACCTGCTCCTCCGGGCTGAAGGTGAACGTGACACCCGGCTTGTGCTGGCAAATGGCCGCCGTGCGTTCCTCCAGGTCGAGTTTGCGTAACACGGGCACAATCGCCGGAA
>DATEGR010000278.1:0-7212 GCA_035279985.1 Verrucomicrobiia bacterium | reverse complement strand
GGCTATTCACCAAAGGGGCTCCGGTTGGATCAGCGTAGCCCAAACAATTGACTTCTGGATAGTAACTGTAGGTTGATAGAAAAATGCCGCCTACATATCCCACAAATGAATTCTGTGCCAGTGTGGATAAGTCAACGTTCGGAGTAAAAAGAACACTGCCCGGGGCTGTCTGGCCAAGGGCGGCAGGAGTGAGAGCGAGGCACACGGCCCCCATGATTGGGATTAACTTCGTTTTCATAGGTTGTTTGCTTGGTTTTTCACGGTTGATTTATGGCTGCTCCTGGAAACCTCACACGCACCACCCGTCGCGCTTGTCCAAAGACACGCGTCAGAGCGTCGTTTAGATTTGGAGGCCATATTGAGAAGATTAGCACCGTTTCTATGAATGGGAATGGACAACCGGCTGAACCGTATGGACAATTGACCGCTTGTCAACCGCTCACGAATTTCGCGAGCACCAATTCCCCCTTTTATTTTACTGTACCAACGCGATCGAATTTGAAACAACAATTCTACCGACACTGGTGCAGTAAACCTTATTGTGCAATAATTTGAAATGAATCAAATGCAGCGGATTTACTCCGCTATGGCATTTAACTTTGTCTGGTTGATTCGTCGAGACGCGTGATGTGCATGGCGTTGAGGGGGCAAAGTCCTTCCTGCATGCCGCTTTTGCGGACAAGTTGTTCAACCATTTCGGTGATATTGAGGTAATCGCGCCGGTGCGGTGTCTCAAACCAAGGATGTTCGGTCAGACTTTTCACCGTTGGAATTCAAGCTTCTGCTTGTGGCCATCAAACCGTCGCTGCCACCAAATCGCCCACTTCCCGGGTGCCATAACCCATCTTCCCGGCAGCGAGTGATTTGATCTTCGTGTTGATGATCTTGACGACCGCATCTTCGATGGCCGCCCCGGCTTTGGTTTCACCGAGGAAATCCAGCATCAAGCCGGCGGCATTAATGGCGGCAAGGGGGTTGATGACGTTCTGGCCGGTGTATTTGGGCGCGCTGCCGCCCATCGGCTCGAACATGCTGGTGCCTTCCGGATTGATGTTGCCGCCGGCGGCCACCCCGAGCCCACCCTGAATCATGGCAGCCAAATCGGTGATGATGTCACCGAACATGTTGTCGGTGACAATCACGTCGAACCATTCCGGGTTTTTGATGAACCACATGCAGGTCGCGTCCACGTGGGCGTAATCACGTTTTATGGCCGGATACTTCGCGCCAAGTTCGTGAAAGGCGCGTTCCCACAAATCGAAGGCGAACGTGAGCACGTTAGTCTTGCCACAGAGGGTCAATTGCGCAGTCTTGCCTGCCTTGACATCCTCGGGCTTGAGGCCTTTCCAAGGCTTGCCGTCGCGGCGTTTCCCGGCCAGATCGAAGGCGTATTTCAGGCAGCGGTCCACACCGCGGCGTGTGTTGACCGATTCCTGAATGGCGACTTCATGCGGTGTGCCTTTGAAGATAAAACCACCCGAGCCGGTGTAAATGCCCTCATTGTTCTCGCGCACGACCACAAAATCAACGTGTTCCGGTCCCTTGTCCTTGAGCGGGCAGTCGGCGGCGCGATAGAGCTTTACGGGGCGCAGGTTGATGTATTGCTCCAACTCGAAACGGAGGCGCAGCAGGATGCCTTTTTCCAGAATGCCGGGCTTGACCTGCGGATGGCCGACCGCGCCGAGAAAGATGGCCTTGAATTTGCGCAGTTCATCCACCGCGCCGTCCGGCAGCACTTCCCCGGTTTTCAGGTAACGGTCGCCGCCAAAATCATAATGATGCCAGTTGAGTTTAAAGCCGAATTTCCGGGCGGCAGCTTCAGAGACCTTGAGCGCTTCGCGGGCCACTTCCGGTCCCGTCCCGTCGCCGCCGATGACAGCAATATCGTATGTTTTCATTTGTTATTTGCCCTGCAATCGAAACCAGGCCGGTCATGCTAGCAATTTGCCGCGCCGAGACAATCAAGAATTTACGATTTATGATTGATGATTGATGATTTTAATGCTTCGGTGGGAAGCATTGGCAAATCGCAAACCGAAATTTATAAATGTCCCTGGTTCTGCCTTATAAGGTCGCGACGCTGTTGTATTGCTTCAATGAGCGCGACGACGTGCTGCTGCTCGAACGCGCGCAGGAGCCGAACCGCGGTTTCTGGAGCCCGTGTGGCGGCAAGCTGAAGATGGACATTGGCGAGTCACCGTACACCTGCGCCGGCCGCGAGGCGGAAGAAGAACTGGGCCTCAAGGTCCGGACGGCCGATTTGCATTTAACCGGCCTGGTCAGTGAACATGGTTATCAAGGCCAAACCCATTGGCTGATGTTTTTGTTTGAGTTGAAAATGAAGTTGAAAGCATTGCCGCCGGCCCATGCCGAAGGCCGGTTTCAATTCTACCCGCGGGAGGCGCTGGCCTCGTTAAAAATTCCCCGGACCGATCGGGAGCAAATCTGGCCCTGGTTCTGGCGGCATCGCGGCGGTTTTTTTGCAGCACACTGCCATTGCCATCCGGACGGACACAATGATTGGACGCTGGAAGAAATTGCAGCAGCGAACGTGAGTTCACTCTGATTTTCACAAAAAAAGAATGAGCCGACTCACGTCGGCTGCTACGATATTTGGAAAATGCAGGACGAACCAATTATTGATTTACAGAGCGACCCGCATTTCATGCACGAGGCGCTGCGGCAAGCCGCCCGGGCCTATGCCGCAGGAGAGGTGCCCATCGGCGCCGTCGTCGTGCGTGAAGGGCGCGTTATCGCCCGGGCATTCAACCAGGTTGAATTGCTCAAGGACGCGACCGCACACGCCGAAATGCTTGCGCTCACCCAGGCGGAGGAGGTCATCGGTGACTGGCGGTTGACCGACTGCAGCCTGTATGTGACCAAGGAACCGTGTCCCATGTGCGCGGGTGCGATGGTGCACACACGGCTGGCGCGCGTGGTATATGGCGCCGGCGATCCGAAGGCCGGCGCCGCCGGCGGGGCGATGAATTTATTGCAATTCCCCTCTCTGAACCATCGTTGTGAAATCACCCGCAGTGTGTGTGAGGCGGAATGCCGCACTTTGCTGCAAAAATTTTTCATGGAACAACGGGTTTCGGAAAAGCCCAAAAGGAAGAACCACGGCCAGGTCCCGGAAAATTCCCGGGAGAATTCCTGTGAATTCTGAGTGCGCCCCGGCATTTACTGATAAAAAAAAGAGGCACCCGGAAGGGTGCCTCGTTGCTCGATCAATTATACCCGAACGCTTCGAACTAATTCGGGAAATTATAAAACGGAAACGTCGTCGGCCCGTTGGTGGCATTCAGCAAGTCCTTCTGCAAATCGGAAATGGTTGCCTGTTGGGCACTGCCGTCACCCAACAGAAGGTTGCCGGCCCCCAAATGGATGTCATTGGCCGTCCATGACCAACGGGTAAAATCAATACCCTTGTTGCCTTGTCCTTTGTTGTCTGAGCCATTGGAGGCGGTCTGCGAACCGGGAGCAGTTTGGTTGCTAAACATCGAGGGCGCCGTTTGACCTATGGGAGTGCCCCCGTCGCCAATATTGCGGTCACCCGCCAGGATCGACTGGGGCTGGGTATCAATGGAATCGCCACAAACGAAATAGCTCAGCATGGTGTCGTTCTGAGGATCGGCGCCAAGGGCTCCGCCCACAGGAACGAAGAACTGAACCCAATTGGTCGCGGCGGTGCTATGGGGTGACGTAGAATCCGAGGGGCAAGCCAGCAATGCCGGATTATCCAACGTATTGGACATAACGGTAAAGCAGGCGGCCGGAGCATATACCTTGCTGTAGGGTGCCGGCGGAGTAAGGCTAAGAGTAGGATTTTGCGCGCTATAAACGTATTCCTCGGCGCCGCCATTGGCCACGAGAACCGTCATGGGATATTGACCGTTGTTGTCATCTCCCCACATCCGGAAGGAGATGCCAATTTGTTTGAGATTGCTGATGCAATTGATGCGTTGCGCCTTGCGTTTGGCGGCGGCGAGCGCCGGCAACAGCATGGCCGCCAGGATGGCGATGATGGCGATCACCACGAGCAGTTCAATCAGGGTGAAGGCCTTTTTTTGTTTTAGAATTCTTTTCATACGCTTGCTTGGTTTTTGATTTTCTCTTTCGGTGATAGTTGGCGGACTCTAACCAAATCGCACCGACTGTCAACACATATTCTGAAATTTATCTTAGCAGCACCGGTGCCAAATGTGATTTTCGGCAAAACCTCCGAAAATCGGATTTCCGCAAAGGTAAAAATGCCGTGGCGCGTAAAATTTTCACGCATCGCGCGTGAAATCCACGCGCCCGACCGCCTGCCGGGCAGGTCAGGCCGGTTAAAATCTCATTTACAGCCATGTGCCCATCGCAAACACTGACCCTCCTGTGGCTGACCCGAAAGAAAACGTCCTCATGGAAAAAATCGTGTCGCTGTGCAAGCGGCGCGGCTTCATTTATCCATCCTCGGAAATTTACGGCGGCATCAACGGTTTTTGGGATTACGGCCCGCTGGGCGCCGAACTCAAACGCAATGTCAAGGAGCTCTGGTGGAACACCATGACCCGTCAGCGCGACGACGTGGTCGGTCTCGAAGCCACCATCATCATGTCGCCGCAAATCTGGAAAGCCAGTGGACACGTGGACACGTTCAGCGATCCCATGATTGACTGTAAAACGTGCAAGGGCCGGTTTCGAGCGGATCAGACCAATGACATTCCCTGCCCGCAAAAGCCGAGCAAGATGGTTTCCGAATGTCATGGCGAGAAAACCCCCCCGCGGGCGTTCAATCTGATGTTTCAGACGTACGTCGGCCCGGTGCAGGAGGCCTCAGCCATCGCTTACCTCCGCCCGGAAACCGCGCAGGCGATTTTTGCGCAGTTCAAAAACGTTTTGGAAACGTCACGCCAGAAGGTGCCCTTCGGCATTGCGCAGGTCGGCAAGGCGTTTCGCAACGAGGTCACGCCGCGCAACTATACCTTCCGTTCCCGCGAATTCGAGCAGATGGAACTGGAATTCTTCATCAAACCGGACGAAGCCGTGGAAGCCATCGCCGGCCGCGTGGGGACGGCCGCCGAAGCGTTTGGAGTCCCGCCTTCAGGCGGCTCCGGAACGCCAAACCCGCAACCCGACTGGGGCTGGGAGGCCTGGCACAAATATTGGGTTGAGATGCGCATCGCCTTCTACGAAGGCATCGGCCTGCCGCGCAATACGCTGGTCGAGTATTGGCAAAAACCGGAGGAACTGGCGCATTATGCGCAGGCGACGGTGGATATTCTCTACAAATTCCCGTTCAGCAAGCGCGATGAGATGGGTGAGTTGACGGGCGAAGAACTGGAAGGCATTGCCGCGCGCAGCGATTTTGATCTGAGTCAACACGAGCGTTTTTCCGGCAAACCGATGGGGGTGTTTGACGAGGAACTCCGTGCCGCCTGGAGCAAATTGCCAAAAGAGAAACAGGACCAACTCTGGCGTCGCTACTACGAAAACCGGAAAAAATACCTGGTAAAAACCGGCGTGGCCGAGGAGCCGGCGTCAAAAGCCGCGACCGAAAACGCGAACGGTCTGGCCAAGGGCCAATACATTCCGCACGTCATCGAGCCGTCGGCCGGCGTGGACCGGCTGATTCTGGCGTTGATCTGCAATGCCTACCACGAAGATCAGATGCCGGATGACAAGGGAAAGATGGAAACGCGCGTCGTATTGAAGTTCCATCCGCGCGTCGCCCCCATCAAAGTGGCCGTGCTGCCGTTGCTCAGGAACAAACCTGAACTTGTCAAAAAGGCGCAGGACGTGCGCAATCTGCTGCGTCCGCACCTGAACGTTTTTTACGATGATGCGGGTGCCATTGGCCGCCGCTATCGACGCCAGGACGAAGCGGGCACGCCGTTTTGCGTGACCATTGATTTTGACACATTGGGCGAGAAGCCGGAGTTGAAGGACACAGTAACGGTGCGCTATCGCGACAATGGCAAGCAGGAACGGCTGGCCATCGGCGATATATTAAATTGGTTGCTGCCGAAAATCCGCTAAGGGTGTATGAGTCAGTCATGAGCCAGCCTGCGCGTATCTCCTATGTCATCATGGCGGTCCTGTTGCTGCTCATCGGCTGGTTGCACCTGGGAACATTGATTCTCACCGTGTTATTCGGTTACTTCGCCCTGCAACAATTCAGTTTCGGACGCAGCAAACTTTTGGGGGCGGGGTTGTATCTCATCGCCGTCGTGGTGATCGCCTGCGGTTTGTTTTATTTTTCGCGCCAGGCTTATATCGCCGCGCCCAAGATTGCCGAAACCATGATTCCCGCCGTGGTCGAGTATGCGGAAAAACAGGGGGTGGAGCTGCCGTTCACCGATTATGCCAGCCTGAAGACGGTCGCCATCAATGAGGTCAGGGAAGATGTGGCCAACGTCGGCCGGCACGTGCGCACCGCCGCGTTCCACATTGTGTTGCTGTTGATCGGCCTGGTGGTGGCCATGGGACTTTTCCTGAATGCAACCTGGGGCACGGAGAACGATCCCCAGACTTCGCGGGACAGTTTGTATGCGACGGTGGTACGTGAACTGGACGTTCGTGCCCGGACATTTTACCGCAGTTTTTCCAAAGTGATTGGCGCGCAAATCGTCATTTCCCTGATCAATACGGCGCTGACCGCCGCGTTTCTGATCGGGAACGGTTATCCTTACAAGACGGTCCTGGTGGCATTCACATTTCTGTGCGGCCTGTTGCCCATCATCGGCAACATCATCAGCAACACGCTCATCGTCGGCATCAGCTTCACCATTTCGCCGAACATGGCCCTCGTGGCGCTGATTTTTCTCATCGTCATTCACAAGCTGGAATATTTCCTCAACAGCAAAATCATCGGTGACCGCATTAAGAACCCGATGTGGCTGACGCTGATCGGCCTGGTGCTGGGTGAAAAACTGATGGGCATCCCCGGCATGATCCTTGCGCCGGTGGTCCTGCATTACATCAAGGTGGAAGCGTCGCGCAACAAGGTGGCCGGGGCCGCGTCCCCGGCAGCCGCCCCGCCTCCCGCGGCAGCCTGAAGCAGATTTGAAACGAGACCCGATGGCCACTGAAATCAAACCTGTAAAAAAAACCGCGCCGACGCTGTATTTTATCGCCGCCATCAAGTTGATCAAGGGGGTCGCGTTCCTGCTGCTGGCGCTGGGCGTCTTCACGCTGGCGAACAAGGATTTGTCGGATGTATTCGACCAG
>DATEGR010000277.1:0-5146 GCA_035279985.1 Verrucomicrobiia bacterium | reverse complement strand
AGCAAACCTGAATATTGCCGGGACGAAGGCAAAGGCACCCTGACATCCAGGTCAAAATAAAACCGGGCAGGTCGTTCCCCGGTGAAAAATGGGGTGCTTAGCCCGTGGAGGTGATTTTCACTTTCGTGCTAAAAAAGGATGACCATATGGAAAAGAAAAGCCCTTTATCCTTCCCAAAGGCAGTGCCTCTCAAGTCAAGGTTGCTCCCCGCAATCGCGGGGATGGTTGCCGTTCTGCTGCGTTTTGGGCCGATTCATGCCATGGCGCAGAGCATCCGATTCCCCTGGGACGGTTACGGCCACGACGCGCAGCACGACGCCATGGCCTCGGCCGCCTCGCAACCGCTGGACCGCATTTTGTGGCAGACACGGGTGGACCTGAATCCGCAATACGATACCAATGGCGAACTGGACATTCATTACGGCTCGCCGCTGATTACGCGGGCCAACACCGTCATCGTGCCGGTCAAGACGGGTGCGACGAATGGATTTGCGGTCGAGGCGCTGGCCGGGGCAACGGGCAAAACCAACTGGACCCTGCCCACGGATTATCTGCTGCCGCCCCACAATTGGACGCCCAGTTATTCACCTGCGTTGACACCCAGGAACCGGCTCTGTTTCCCCGGCGGCGGAGGAACGGTTTATTATTGCAACACGCCCGATGCCACGAATGGTCCGCCGGCCGTCGGGCAACTCGCCTTTTATGGGCTGGCCAATTATCTCGCCGACACCAACGCCTACCTCACCAATGTTTTCATCGACACGCCGATTACGTCGGACCGCTACGGCGACATTTTCTTCGGGTTCCAGGTCACCGGCCCGACACCATTGAATCTTCAGGGCGGCATCGCGCGCATTGATTTCAACGGCACCGGGACGTGGCTCGCTGCCAGCAACGCGGCCGGCGACGTTTGGATCAACAAAGTCGCCCAGAATTGTGCGCCGGCCTTGAGTAACGACCACCGGACGCTGTATTTCGCCGTGGACTATGGCGATTACAATTCCGGCTACCTCGTCGCCGTGGACAGCCGGACGCTGACACCGCTGGCCCGCACCCGGTTGCTGGATGTGGCATATCCCACCAACCAGGACGTCATCTCCGACGACGTAACCGCCTCACCGACCGTCGGCCCGGATGGCGACGTTTATTATGGCGTGATGGAGTACCCGTGGAATTCAAACCATCAGCGCGGCTGGCTGCATCATTTTGACAGCACACTTACCCAAAGCAAAACGCCGGGCGCTTTCGGCTGGGACGCCACCGCTTCCGTCGTTCCCGCGTCGGCCGTGCCATCCTATCACGGCTCATCGTCATATCTGCTGATGACGAAATATAACAACTATTACGAGGCGGGCGGCGACGGCATCAATAAAATCGCCGTGCTCGATCCGCAGGATACCATGACCGACCCGATCACCGGCGCGACGGTGATGAAGGAGATTCTGACCATGGCCGGGCCGACGCCGGACCCGCAGCAAACCAACAATTTCCCGAACGCCGTGAAGGAATGGTGCATCAATTCGGCCGTCGTGGACCCGTTCACCCGGTCCGTGCTCGCCAACAATGAAGATGGCAGGCTCTACCGCTGGGACCTGGCCTCCAACACCCTTTCGGAAACAAACGTGCTGACAACGGGCGTCGGCGAGGCTTACACGCCCACGGTCGTCGGCGTCAACGGCGTTGTTTATGCCATCAACAACGCCATCCTGTTTGCGGTGGGCCGCTGACAGGCCCAGGTTTGCCATGAAACTGCCCGTATTTTTAACCAGTCTTGGGTTATTGTTTGCAACAACGGCACAGGGAGGGTTGGGATTTGTTCTGACACCCGCGATGCAATCAGGCATGGGCAGCAATGAAGTCGTATTGGCCGGCGCTTTGACCAACGCCAGCCTGATTGACAACGTGTATCTCAACGACATCCAGTTGAGTTTCACCGGCGCAGCCACCAACTGCCTCGCTGCGGACACAAATATTTTCTTTGCCAACGTTCCCGGCGTTTTGCTGACTGGCGAAACCTACACGGACTTGGTTTTTGGCGTGGCCATCAACCCTTCAATTCCGCCCGGCAGCTATTCGGGCACCGTCACCCTGGCGGGCGGTTTAAATATTTTCGCGACGAACCGGCTGGCCAGTCAAACTTTCCAAATTTCCCTGCCGCCGGCGGCTCTGAATTTCGCGCCGGCCGGCACAAATTTTGTTCTTTCCTGGCCGTCGCCGCCGAGCGGTTTTGTCCTGGAGCACAATCCCGATTTGACCACGACGAATTGGACGGTGGCGACCAACACGCCGACGGTTTCAAACGGATGGAACGAAGTTATAATCCCCGCATTAACCGGCAATCATTTCTATCGGTTAGCCTATCCTTAACCGCAGGCAAACGCAGCAGGCATCATCGGAAAAAGCCGGAGAGCAGTGAGATTGAACCGGGCCGGTGACGGTTAATTTGCCTGTTTTCCCGGTTCCGAACCTTGCTTTCAACTCCAACCACGCCGGATCATTTCTTAATCACTCCGCGCTGCAAATCCACCGTGACGCTGTCCGGCGCGATGTTTGGATTCGAGGAACGAAACGTGATCGTCAGCATTTTCGCATCCGTTGTCACGGTCAGATATCCGAACGCGACAACCGGGTCTTTTACCAGCGTCACATCGCCCACGGTCACCGGCGCGGGTGGAACACCCGGTCTGGGAGGCGTGGCGGCAAACCCGCCGCTGCCGGAAACCACGTAAGGAATGTGTCGTCCATTGACCTGACGCGTGAACCGCTGGTAAAGGTGCGCATGGCCGGATAACACCGCATCGGGCCACAAGCCGGCTCTTTGGCACGCGGTGTCAATATCGTCGGACAAGCCCTTCGTTCCGCCACTTTTGCCGTCCACCGACAACGGCGGATGATGAACCGCCAGTATCACCGCGCGCTCGCCTGCCTGCCGCAGCGGTTTCAATCGCACCAGCTCCGCCGCCAGAAAATTCAACTGTCCGTCGGGAACGGGATATTTGCCGCCTTCGGAAGAAATCACACCCGGTCCCTCGAGCACGTTGCTGTAAAGACCGATGATGGAGACGAATGGCGCGTCCAGCGTGAAATACACGCCGGGCTGCGTCATCACACTGCGCACCAATCCCCCGGCGTCGGGCGACGGTCCGGGTGCGGCGGCGCAAAAATTCCGCAGGAAAGCCTGCAAGGTGGGAATCTTCGGCACGTCCACCTTCGCACCGAACACCATGCCGTCGTGGTTGCCGGGAATGGCAAAAATTGGCCGGTCGTAAGCGCGGAACGGTTCGTAAAACTGGTCATAATAGAATTGGCCTTCGCCGAAATGATAGACCACGTCGCCGAGATGGAAAAAGAAGGCCGGCGCGAGCGGACCCCCGGCGGACACGTCTGCCGCCATCAAATCCGCGACGCGGGCTTCCGTGACCGGCCCGCTGGATTTGGCCGCGCCGGTGTCGCCGACGGCATGAAAGACGATTTTTCCCGCCTGGATGATGTTATCGACAAATGCCGTGTCGGCCACGTCCGCCAGGCAGATTCGCGGCGGCCGGGTCCGGAGCGACGGCACCGGTTGCAGTTGATTTTTGTGCAGCCGGTAATAAGGCGAGTGGTAGTAAGCCTCGCTCGTGTTATCCACCTGGAACGTGGTTTCATCCGCACCAGGATGCGCTTCCCCGAACAGGCGGCCCGCCGTGCCAATGACATTCCTCATCATGTCTGGAAACTTTGCGCCGGTGTCTCCGGGCTGAAACATTTCACGCCTCCAACGGCGCGCTGCTCTCAATGATGCCCCGGGCAATGGCGTAGCGGGTCAGACCGGCGATGTCGTGAATGTTCAGCTTGTTCATCACCTGTTGGCGGTGTTTCTCGACGGTCTTGATGCTGATGCACAATTCGGCGGCGATTTGTTTGTTGGCCCTGCCCTCGGCGATCAGCTGCAACACCTCGGCTTCGCGCGAGGTTAACAGGTCGGTCCGTTTTTTGGCCGGCGCCCCTTGCAGAAATGCCTCACGATACCGTTCCACCAGCCGCCGCGAAATGGCCGGGCTGAAAAAGGCGTTTCCTTTTTTGGCCTCACGCACGGCTTTGATCAAATCCGTCGCTGCAGTCTGTTTGAGCAAATAACCGCTCGCTCCCGCCTCGGTGACCTGGTGCACGTACTCGTCGTCATTATAGGACGACAGCACCAGCAGCCGCACGGCAGGAACTTCCCTGGTGATCTGGCGCGTGGCTTCCAAGCCATTGAGATTGGGCATGGCAATGTCCATGACGATGACGTCGGGCACCAGTTTCCTGGCCAATTGCACGGCTTGACGGCCGGTTTCGGCCTCGCCCACGACGGCAATATCCGATTCCGCTTCCAGCAAGACACGTAGTCCCTGCCGCACGACCGTGTGATCGTCGGCCAGCAACACTCGAATTTTGTCCATAGGTAACTCCTTTTTTGGTTTTGGGTTAAATGCTATTGCCCGCATTCACAGATTGGAATGGAATGGTGACGCGCACGGTGGTTCCCCGGCCCGGCTCCGGCCTGACGCTGAACTGGCCGTTAACCAACCGCACCCGCTCCTGCATTCCCAGCAAACCGAGCCGCTGTCTTTGTTTGGCAGCACTCCCCGGACCGGCACGGAACGACTTGCCGTTGTCGGCGATTTCCATGCAAACGCCATCGTTGGCGGGATGGAGAGAAATGGTCACCCGGCTGGCGCGGGCATGTTTGGCCACGTTGGTCAAGCTTTCCTGGGCGATGCGAAAGACCGCAATCTTCTGTTCGCTGTTCAATCTTTCGGCAGTCGGATCGGCATGGAGTTGGACGCGCAGGCCGGTGTGTTCCGAAAAATTCTTTACATGCGATCGGAGTGCGGGTAGCAGCCCCAGTTCGTCGATCATGGCCGGCCGCAGCTCGCGGGCGAAACGATGCACCGTCTCCATCGTCCCCTCCAGCAGGCGTTGGGTGCCGGCGACGGTTCGGGAGAAGCTCTCAGATTTCGCCGTGCCGTTGTTTCGCAGGGTGGCCAGCCCCACGCTGATGGCGGTCAGTGACTGGCCCACCTCGTCGTGAAGTTCGCGGCTGATGCGCCGCCGCTCCTCTTCCTGCGCGTGCAGGATTTTGCGGGAAAGATTCTTCAACGCGTCCTCGGCTTGCTTGCGT
>DATEGR010000276.1:0-7303 GCA_035279985.1 Verrucomicrobiia bacterium | reverse complement strand
TGCGACGGCGCAGCGCGAGCAAACCGCCGAGTAAACCCATTCCGCACATAGCCAGCGTGGCCGGTTCGGGAACGACCTGACTGATTTTGATATTGGTATAGTCCACGGTAACGCCTGTTCCATCCCCATTTAAAATGAATCCCAGTCGGGCATAAGTTTCCGGGCCGTTCGGGTCGGTACCGTAGGCAGTGAAGGGAACCGTCACGCTGCCAAAGAAGATACCGCCGCTGGCCAACTGGGTGCCATTCAATTGGGGTTCGTAAGCGCTAGGGGTTCCAGTCTGGCCGTAGAAGCCGCTGCCCGCGTTGGCATACGAGCCAAGCTGGAGATAAGTACCGGGGGTAATGGGGGATGACGTATCAACGTACCAGTCATAAGTAAGTTGGTAGCTGGCCGGGTTCGCAAAGGCGGCAGCCATCGCAGCGGTGAAGCTGGCGGCAGGGGCACCACTAACAATACTGGAATTAACGCTTCCGGACTGGTAACCGCCCTGCATAATAATGCTGACATAATTGATGCCACCGATGTTAACGACTGAGGCGGCCGGGCTATTGCCGAATCCTGATTCCACCCAACCGTCAGCGGTGTTATCGGCGAAATTAAAAGTAACCGATTGACCTTGCGCTTGAATTGCTCCAAGACCCAAGGCGACCGTGGCGATTCCCAAAGAGAGTACTGCTTTCCGTTTCATAGGATTTTGTGTATTTTATTTAGTTTTATGGTGCTGACTGATGTCTTTAATATACACGACTGTTCAGAAATGTCTTGTCACCAAAATATGGGACAACCGCATGGATTAAACTCTGGTGTGAAAAATCGCAATATATTTCAAGTGAACATCTTACGCCGTTTTTGACCTGCCAGCCAATTGGAAGTGGTTTTGGCTTTGGGCAAGTTTCGGCTTTTTCGGGAACACCGGCAGGATTGGTGCCAGATTGCACTGGTGCTAAAAGCCATTGATGGCGATTCTGCTCCGGGCATTCCTGTTATCCATGTCCATTATTTCCCGGTGGTCCAGGTTTCTCGTTTGCCGCATTCCAATTTTTATCGCCATCCGGCAGTTGGCGTGCGCCGCGCCGGTGCCGCCGGGAAAAGTCGCTGACGGCGTTGTTTTCCATGTCGGCGACCGGCTGCTGAAGCTCGACGTTTGCGCCGACGACACCATCCGCGTGGCCGATGTCAATTTTTCTCTTCCCGACCGCCCCGGGCGCTGCGGCAGTTCAGGTTTCACTTGCGCAGCATTTCATTGAGCCGCAAACTCCAAATCCATGAAATCCGCGCCGGCCAGACTTTCTTTCCATTCCTCCGGCGCAACGTTCCGGCGAATGCGCGCTTTCAGCAGGTCAACGTCCTTGATGCTGCTCGCGGGTTTGTTTTTCCATCAGACGGTTTGCGCCGAAACGACCAGCCTGCCGGAGTATTTCACGCGCGTCTGGCAGACGCGCGACGGGTTGCCCAACAACGCCGTCACGGCCATCGTCCAGACGCGCGACGGTTATCTCTGGCTGGCCACTTACGATGGTTTGGCGCGGTTTGACGGGGTCAATTTCATCACCTTTGACAACAGCAACACGCCCGAAATGCGCAGCAGCCGGATCACCAGCCTGTTCGAAGACGCCGACGGAAACATGTGGATTGGTTGTGAAAGCGGAGAACTGACGCGTTACCAGGACGGCCATTTTTATGCGGTGCCGTTCCATCCTCCGTGGGAAAGCAAAAAAATCCAGGAGATCGGCGCCGATGCTTCCGACCGGATCTGGCTCCTTAATCCTGACGGAAAACTGGCCTCACTTGACGGTCAGACGATTGCCGCCCCCAACAACGGCGGTGCCGTTACGGTGCTGGCCATGGCGCAAGCACCGGACGGGACGATAGCGGTGGACAGCAATGGCCAGGTTTACACCTTCAACCGCGGCCAATTGGTTCCTTTGCCGTTGGGATTGTCATCCTCGGATTATGTAAAATGGATTTGCCACAGCCGCGACGGCAGCCTTTGGATTATCACCCAGGACCGCTTGCTGAAATGGAATGGAAGCCGGATCGAGGACTTGGGTCAAAGCCCGTTGGGTTCAAGTTCCGTCACCACCATGTTGGAAATAAATTCGGGCGGTCTGGCAGTGGGAACCCTGGAAAATGGACTCTTCCTGATTTTCCCACAGCGCGGCGTGGTTCACTTCGACCGCGCCCACAGATTCCCCAACAACTGGGTGCGCACGTTATGTGAGGACCGCGAGGGAACGTTGTGGGTGGGCACCGGTACCGGCGGCCTGGTGGCATTGCGTCCCAGCCGGGTCGCCACCCTGGATTCACCGGACGACTGGCAGGGCGCCAACGTGCTCTCCATCACCTCCGCCCGCAATGGAGCCATGTGGATCGGCACCGAGGGCGCGGGTTTGTATCGCGTGCAAGAGGGCCAGTGGACGCACTTTGGGAACAGCAACGGTTTGCCCAATCCGTTTGTCTGGTCGGTCTCGGAAGACCGGCAAAAGCGTCTTTGGGTGGGCACTTGGGGAGGCGGGCTGTCCATCGAACAAAGCAACCGTTTCGAACGTGTGCCCGGCCTCGCCGACCTGAGCAGTCCGATGCTGGCCATCCTGCATGGAGGGAACGGCGTGACCTGGCTCGGAACGGAGACCGGCCTGCTCCGTTATCAGGCCGGAACCCTTACCCATTATGGAGCGGAAAACGGACTGATTTTGCCCGACGTGCGGGCCATCGCCGAGGCCCCGGACGGGACATTGTGGTTTGGCATGATGGGCGGCGGGCTGGGCCGGCTGCAAAACGGGGTCGTGAAACAATTCCGGAGCCAGGACGGAATCTCCAGCGATTTTGTCCAGTGCCTGCACCTGGACACCAATGGCGCGTTGTGGATCGGCACCTATGGCGGCGGCCTGGACCGTTTTCAAAACGGCCATTTCTCGACGATCGGGCTGGCGCAGGGACTGCCGAGCAATTTTATTTGCGGCATGGATCAGGATAATCTCGGCAATTTTTGGATCAGTTCGCACGGCGGAATCTTCAGAATTCAAAACGCGGAATTAAATCAGTGTGCCGACGGGCGGATCGCGTCGGTGCATCCCCTGGTTTACGGCACCGGGGACGGAATGCCGACGCTGGAAGGTTCCGGCGGCTTCCAGCCTGCCAGTTGCTGGACCGCCGATGGCCGGCTGTGGTTTTCCACCAGCAAAGGCCCGGTCGGCATAGACCCCAATAATATCAAAGTCAACCAACTGCCGCCGCCGGTGCTCATCGAGAAAATGCTCGTGGACGGACAGCCAGTAACCGCACTTGACCGCGCAGGTGGTTCCTTGCGCATTCCGCCCGGACGCCGGCGGTTTGAGTTTCGCTTTACCGGTCTGAGCTTTGTAGCGCCCGAAAAGGTCAGTTTCAAGTACCGGCTTCAGGGCCTGGAGCACGAGTGGACGGATGCCGGGACCAAGCGGACGGTAATCTACAGTTACATCCCGCCGGGCAGCTACCAGTTTCAGGTCACCGCCTGCAACAGCGATGGCATCTGGAACCCCGCCGGCGCGGCGCTGGCGTTCATGGTACGGCCCTATTTCTGGCAGACCTGGTGGTTCCGCACGGCGGCCGGCGTGTCCGCGGCGGCGGTGCTGAGCGGCGGCGCCTTGTGGTTCGCCCGGCGGCGCATGCGCAGCAAACTCGAGCGCCTGGAACGCCAGCGCGTCATTGAACGCGAGCGCACCCGCATTGCCCGGGACATCCATGACAACCTGGGCGCCAACCTGACGCGCATCTCGCTGCTCAGCCAGTCCGCCCATGGCGAATTGCATAACCCGGGACAGGCCGCCGTCCAGTTGGACCGGATTTATGACACCGCGCGCGAATTGACCCGTGCGCTGGACGAAATCGTCTGGGCGGTCAATCCGGAGCACGACACCCTCGACAGCCTGGCCAACTATCTGGGAAAGTTTTCCCAGGATTTTCTCGGCTCGCTCGCCATTCGTTGCCGTCTGGATTTGCCCCTGCAACTGCCGCCGTGGCCGGTGACCGCCGAGGTCCGCCACAACCTGTTCCTCGCGTTCAAGGAAGCCTTGAACAATGTGATCAAGCACGCCGCCGCGTCGGAGGTTTCCGTGACGCTGACCGTCCAGCCGCAGTCCTTTGTGCTGACCGTTCAGGACAACGGCAGAGGTTTTTCGACCGAACCCATGGAACCGCCGGCACGGCGCGAGCCCGACCGGATCACGCGCGGCCATGGCCTGGCGAATATGCGGCGGCGCCTGGAGAAAATTGGCGGGCTTTGCGAGATTCAAAGCGCGCCCGGGCGCGGGACCGGGGTGAAATTCGTGGTACCGGTGCTGTCTGACCAGCCCCCGGCCGGCGGAACCAGCACGCCGGTGCCCAAAAGCGCGACCGAGGAGGTTCCTGTGTCTGTCGCTAAAAATCGTGACACGCCTTTTCCGCCAAACGAGGTAGAATAAAATGAAATGAGTATCAAAATCTCCATTATTGAAGACGATGTGCCGGCCCGGGAAATCCTGGCGGATTGGATTCGTCGCGCCGAAGGTTTCCACTGTGTCGGCGAATTTGACGACGCCGAGAGCGCGCTGGCGGCTTTGCCTCACGAACAGCCCGCCGTCGCACTCGTGGACATCAATTTGCCGGGCCTGAACGGCATCGAATGCATCCGGCGTCTGAAGCCGGTGCTGCCCCAGACCCAGTTTGTAATCCTGACGGTGTATGAGGACGACAATCACATCTTCAAGGCGCTGGCGGCGGGCGCCAGCGGCTACCTGTTGAAACAAACGCCGCGCCAGATGTTGCTGGCGGCGTTGAAAGAGGTTCATGCCGGCGGTTCGCCCATGAGCAGCAGCATTGCCCGGAAAGTGGTGCAGTCCTTTTGCCGGCCGATGGCCGGCCCGGCCGGCTCGCCCAGCCTTTCCCCGCGCGAACAGGAGGTGCTCGAATTGCTGGCGCGCGGGTTTCTGTATAAGGAAATCGCCGATTCGCTCCAGTTAAGCGTGCAAACGGTGAACACTTACATCCGGCGGATTTACGAAAAACTTCACGTGCGCTCGCGCGCACAAGCCATCGCCTTGTATGCGCATGTGCCGCTCGGCGAGTAAAGGACGGTCACGGCGCCTGCGCCGCCAGGTTCAATTTTGCTAAAATCGGCTTCAAGGCCGCAGCCCATTTGACGTAACCAGCGGCATTGGGATGGAGCAAATCAGGAAACTCGTCCTTCGGGCAATCGCCGTTTTTATCGGCATAAATGCTCCAGGTATCGCAGAGTGTGAATTGGGGGTCGTTCTTGATCGGCGCCGCGACCAACGCGTTGAGTTTTTCAATCCGGTCGGCGGGATGCTGGCCGCGATCGCTCCGGGGCATCACCTCGCAAACGATGACCGGCAGATGGGGGTTGAATTTCTTAATGTCCTGCAAAATGGCTTCAATGTTGTCCGCCACATCCTCCGGTTTGGCGCCATTCCCGATGTCATTGGTGCCAATGAGCAACACGATGGCCTTGGGATCCAAATCCAGCACGTCGGCGTTCAGACGGTATAATACGCCGCGCGTCGTGTCGCCGCCGATGCCACGATTGGCAACCTTGAGATGGGGAAAGGCATTGGCCAGCGAGTGCCAGCCTTGGGTAATGGAATCTCCCAAAAACACCACCGCGCCTTTGTCCTGGTCGGCCGTCCGTGCCCACTCGGCATGGCGCTGCGCCCAAAGTTTTGGCAGTCCGCTCCAGGTTGCCGCCGGTCCTTTGCCGGGCAAAAGCGAGGGGTCCGTTGGATACTGCGATACATCCGCCACCGCCACGGCGTGGGTGGCGGTATCCTGGGCGAGGAGCGTAATATTTCCGCTGGTGGCCCACAGGAGCAGGACAAAGAGAAACGCGAAATAAATCCGGATGCTGAAAAATTTGGGCGTGGCTTTCATGGGAAGGCAAGCTTTACCGCGATGCCCAGAGAGGGTCGAGCATTATTTTTGAAATTGTTCCGGGAAACCCCGTCTGGCGTCGGTGACGGCAGATGACAGAATTGTCATGTGAGATTCAGCCGGAGTTCATGATGGTTTTGTTTCATGATCCGGCTGATAATATCGAAGCAGATGAACATTGACGGCATGGCCTTAAAACATGAAGAGTAAGGCAACCATCCAACCAAAACCTCAAGCGCATGCAAAAATATGAAGAAATTTTCCCAATTGACGCTATTCGGCGTCGTTAGCCTCCTGACGGCGGTCGTCTGCCGCGCCGACGGGCCATATCACTTCATCAAGGAAATTCCCATCGGCAGTGAAGGCGGCTGGGATGCCCTGACCGTGGATTCAGCCGGTCAACGCCTCTACGTCTCGCACGGAACCCGGGTCGTAGTCATTGATCTCGCCAAAGACACGGTTATCGGCGAAATCACCAACACCCCCGGCGTCCATGATATTGCCATAGCACCGACCTTGAATCGCGGGTTCGTCAGCGATGGCCGGGAGGCCAAGGCCAGCATTGTTGACCTGAAGACCTTGCAGACGATTTCCAGGGTGGACACCGGTCCAAATCCAGACGCGATTCTTTTTGAACCGGGACAAAATGAAGTCTATGCGTTTAACGGACGGGGCCAGTCGGCAACGGTGATCGCCGCCGATTCGGGCAAGGTGGTTGCCACGATTCCGCTCGGTGGCAAACCGGAGTTTGCCGCGGCCGATCCGGAATCCCACCGGGTCTTTGACAACCTCGAGGACAAAAGTGAAGTCGCCGCGATTGACACCAAAACGCATCAAGTCGTGAACCGCTGGCCGATTGCTCCGGGCGAGTCGGCGTCGGGCATCGCGGTTGACCCGAAAAATCACCGGCTCTTCATGGGTTGCGACAACCGGCTGATGGTGATGATGGACAGCACGAGCGGAAAAGTGCTCGCGACCGTGCCCATCGGTGAAGGCGTGGACGGCGCAGCGTTTGATCCCGGCACGCAGCTGGCGTTTGCGTCGTGCGGCCAGTCCGCGACCGTTACCATTGCGCATGAAGACGCGGACAAACTCAACGTCGTTCAGGTTTTGAAAACCGAGCGCGGTGCGCGGACGATGGCGCTGGATCCGACGACGCACAGGATTTACCTGCCCACCGCCAAATTTGGCCCGCTGCCGGAATCGGCCAATGGCGAACGCCGCCGCCCGCCCATGATTCCGGGCACGTTCAAAATTCTGGTTTACGGGATGGACGAGTCGGCAGGCAAATAACGGGCAACCTGGCTTCAGCGCCTTTGGTTCGCGGGCCGGCCGCCGATCCGGCCGGCCGGCCCGCGCGTCGGCGAAAGTTGAACGCTGTGGGGAACCGGCCCCG
>DATEGR010000275.1:0-3252 GCA_035279985.1 Verrucomicrobiia bacterium | reverse complement strand
CTGGCGCGCCAAATCCTTCAACCTCCTCGTGCGTTGGCCGAGAGACATCGAGGTCTTAAAGGATGCGTCGCCCTAGCGCGCCCGCGTGGTCAAAAAACTTATGCGGATTCATATCTGCGGCGGACCGCATCCAATTGGACCAGTTGCGATCCACCGGACGCGTAGACGCTGGCAACAGTGGGCTTATGGGCGGGGCAAAATTGATGAGTGCGAGCCGGCGATGCCCAGAGGACCAAAAACGCGGGCCTTTGCCGGGACGAAGGGCGATGGCCGCCCAGGCGGGAACCCTTTGAGCGATTGGGGATGCCGGCGCAAATTATTTTTGAACGTTCCGTGCCTTAGTTTTTCCAAATACAAAACCGCTATTTGGGCTTCATGGATTTTTTCCCGGGCGGAAGTGGTCGTTGTTTGCTGGCATGATTCAGGCAGATGGTTTGACTAAATTATTTGGCGACAAGCGCGCCGTGGACGGAATTTCTTTTTCCGTGGCGCGCGGCGAAGTCCTTGGCTTCCTTGGCCCCAACGGCGCGGGCAAATCCACCACCATGCGGATGATTACGGGATTCCTGCCGCCGTCGGCAGGGCGCGTAACGGTGGGCGGATTTGACCTGATGGAAAAGCCGATTGCCGCCAAGCGGCTCATCGGTTATCTGCCCGAAAACGCGCCGGCCTACACGGACATGACGGTCAGGGGTTTCTTGAACTTCGCAGCGGAAATTCGCGGGTTGCGCGGTGCGGCGAAGACCAAAGCTGTGGACCGGGTCGTGGAGATGTGTTTTCTCGAAAACGTCCTGCATCAAAGCATCGAGACGCTTTCCAAGGGTTACCGTCATCGCACCTGCTTCGCGCAATCCATCATTCACGATCCCGACGTGCTGGTGCTGGACGAACCGACCGACGGCCTGGACCCGAACCAAAAACATGAAGTGCGCGGTCTGATCCGCCGCATGGGCATGACCAAGGCAATCATTTTTTCGACGCACATCCTGGAGGAGGTGGACGCCGTCTGCACGCGCGCCATCATCATCGACCGCGGCAGAATCGTGGCCAACGGCACGCCGGCGGTCTTGCGGCAAAAATCGGACATGGCCGGGGCGGTGACGTTGCGCGTCAGCGGCGTGGCCGCGACCGCGGTGTCGGCCCGGCTCCACCAGGTTCCCCAGGCCCGGCGCGTCGCCGTGCTCGAGGAAATCAACGGCGTGGTCGCGGTGTGTGTGCAACCGAAACCGAACGTTGCGGACGGCGAACTGCCGCGCGCAGTGGGTGAAGCCGCGCAAGGCTGGCGGATTCAACAGTTGCAAACCGAGGAAGGCCGGCTCGACGAGGTTTTCCGCAGCCTGACCATGCCGGACACGGCAAATCAGAAGACGGAAGACGGAGGGCGGAAGCCGGAAGTCAGAGGTCAGAAAACGGAGGTCAGAAGTCAGGAATCGGAATGAATGCCATTGCCAACATCAAGACCATCACCAAACGCGAGTTGAGCGCCTATTTTGCGTCGCCGCTGGCGTATGTGTTCATCGTCATCTTCCTGTTGTTGTGCGGTTTTTTCACGTTCATGGTCGGCACCCGCATGGGCACCTTCTTCGAACACGGGCAGGCGTCGCTCGACACTTTTTTCATCTGGCATCCGTGGTTCTACCTGATTCTGGTCCCGGCGGTGGGCATGCGGTTGTGGGCGGAGGAACGGCGCGTGGGCACGCTGGAACTGCTGCTGACCATGCCCATTACCAGTTGGCAGGCGATTGCCGGTAAATTCCTGGCATCCTGGCTGTTCCTCGCGCTGGCCCTCGTCCTGACGTTTCCACTGGTCATTACGGTGAACTATCTTGGCCGCCCGGAGAACGGCGTGATTTTCTGCGGTTATATCGGCAGCTGGCTGATGGCCGGGGCGTATCTCGCCGTCAGTTGCATCACGTCGGCCATGACCCGGTCGCAGGTGGTGAGCTTCATCGTCTCGATCGTGTTATGCCTCTTTTTGCTGCTGGCCGGCTTTTCACCGGTGATCCAGTTTCTGTCCGGTTGGGCCAGTCCCGCGGTGGTGCAGGCCGTGGCGGCGTGCAGCGTCATCACCCATTTTGAGAATTTTCAAAAAGGCGTGCTGGATTCGCGCGATGTAATTTTCTTCCTGTTGCTCATCGTTTTTTCCCTGTTCACCACGGCGGTGATTTTGCGCGGACACCGGAAATGAAACAGAAATCCTTTGAACTATTGTTGTATTCGGCGGGCGGCATCGTGGCGATGGCGGTGCTGCTGGCGGCCATCTATCTGATGGCGTCCGAGTTTCCCGCCCGCGCCGACCTGACGCAGGAAAAAATCTACACACTTTCACCCGGCACGCGGGCGATTCTGGGCAAGCTCGACACGCCGGTGACCATCCGCTTCTACTGCACGCGGAATGCAACGCCAACGGCCGAAAGCCTCTATCTGGAAAATTACGCCCGGCAGGTGGAGGATTTGCTGGGTGAATACAAACAGGCGGCGCACGGCAAAATCATCATTCAAAAATTTGATCCCGAGCCCGACTCGGACGCGGAGGATTCGGCGCGTCTGGATGGCATCGAACCGGAGGCGCTGCCGACCGGCGACAAGTTTTACCTGGGCCTGGCGGTAAACCTGCTGGATGCCAAACAGACGGTCGCCTTGTCGCCCGACCGCCAGCGGCTGCTGGAATACGATATTTCGCGGGCAATATCGCGGGTGGTAAATCCGCAAAAGCCGGTGCTGGGGGTGATGAGTTCGTTGCCCGTATCCGGCCAGCAGGCCAATCCGATGATGGAGCAGATGGGCCAACAAGGCACGCCGCCCTGGCAACTCATCAACGAATTGAGCGGCGATTATACCCTCCGCCAAGTGCCGCTGGACACGGATAAAATCGACAATGACATCCAGGTGTTACTGGTGATTCATCCGCGGGGCATTACCGCCGCGGGGCAATACGCCATCGACCAGTTTGTTTTGCGCGGCGGGAAATTGATTGCGTTTCTGGATCCGCTGAGCATCGCCGACGCGCGCGGCCAGAATCCCATGATGGGCGAGCAGCCCGGGGCCGGCGTTTCCACCCTGAATAACCTGCTCGAAGCGTGGGGTGTTCATTTTGACACCAGCAAAGTGGTGGCCGATCTGAATTTCAAAATGCAGATCGCCGACCAGAACGGCCAGGCCGCCGACGCCCCGGCGTTTCTGGACGTCACGGCCGAAGGCATCAACACCAATGACATCATCACGAGTGATTTGACCGATTTGTGGCTGCCT
>DATEGR010000274.1:0-6003 GCA_035279985.1 Verrucomicrobiia bacterium | reverse complement strand
ACAGTCATTGGAATCCTGGGAGAAAATATGTTTGGCCATAACCTGGAACAGGCCATCCACAACAAGGTCATCCATCATCATTCATTGCAATTCAAACAATTTGACTCGGCGGCGGAAGTGACCAACTGCCAGGTCCTGTTCATCAGTGCGTCGGAACGAAACCGCTTTCCGCAAATTCTGGCCGCCCTGCGCGGCAAAAGCATATTAACGGTGAGCGAATCGGGTCATTTCATCCCGGACGGCGGCATGATCAATTTCATCATCGTGGACCGGAAGGTTCGATTCCAAATCAACAACCGGGCGGCCCGCCAGGCGGGATTAATCATCAGCTCCGACCTTTTGAACCTGGCGATGCCCGCGGGCTGACGCCAGGAATCGGGAAAAATCACTTTACCTTCAGGATTGGAATGCGTTAGCTAATGGCGGAGTGCCGTGCCGTAAAGCGGCGGCGAACGTGCGCAAATTCCAGGACATCCCGATCCGGCAGAAGCTCATGGTGATCATCATGGTTGCCAGCACGGTCGCGCTGTTGCTCGTGGCCGCCGGCTTTGTGGCCTATGATCTGGACACCTTCCGTAAAAAGATGGTGAACGACCTTTCGACGTTGGCGGAAATCATTGGCGACCGGAGTGAAGCCGCGCTGTCTTTCAAAGACCAGGCCGTCGCGCAGGACATGTTGCATGCCCTGGTTTACCAGAAACACATTGTCGCCGCCGCGCTCTACGACGCCGGCGGAAAACTGTTCGCGCGATATCCGCAGAACGCGAGAGCAACCAGTTTCCCGGATCCGCCCGCATCCGCCGCCGCGCCGCAGTTTGGTCGTGACCGGCTCGGTCGCAACGGGCTGATGCTCTTTCACAAAATTTATGCCGGACCGGACCTGGTGGGGACCCTGTATCTGGAGTCCGATTTGCAGGCGCAGAATGAGTTGCTGGCGCATTATGCGGGCATCGTCCTGCTTTTGATTTCGGTGTCGTGGCTCCTGACGCTGATGCTCTCCGGCCGGCTTCAGCGCGTCATTTCGCGCCCCATCTTTGATCTCGCCGAAACGGCCCGGACCGTGTCCGCCGGCAAAGACTATTCTGTTCGCGCCACCCGACACGGCGGCGACGAGTTGGGCCGGCTTACCGACGATTTCAATGAAATGCTCGGCCAGATTCAGCGGCGGGATGGGGAGCTGCAAAAAGCGCGCGATGAACTGGAAATCCGCGTCCAGGAACGCACGCAGGACCTCGAACACGCTTACGATGAACTGCGCCGCACTCAGGCCGCCGTCCTGCAACAAGAACGCCTCAAAGCCCTGGGCCAGATGGCCAGCGGCATCGCCCACGATGTCACCAATGCCATCTCGCCGGTCGTGGGGTTTTCCGAGCTGCTGCTGAAACAGGAATGTGGTTTGAATCAGGAAGGGAATCGATTTTTGAATTATATTCGCACCGCCGGCCGGGATGTCACCCACATCATTGCGCGCCTGCGGGAATTTTACCGCAAACACGAAGACACCGAATCGCTCCAGCGGCTTAATCTCAACGCCCTGGTCGAACAGGTTGTGGGCATGACCCGGCCGCGGTGGCGGGACATTACGCAGTCGAATGGAATCACCATTGAAATGAGCACCGAACTTGCGCCGGAGGTGCCGGAATTGGTTGGCATCGAGAGCGAGATTCGCGAAGCGTTCACCAACCTGGTTTTGAACGCAGTGGACGCAATGCCCGCCGGCGGGAAAATCACTCTGCGAACCAGTGTCAGCCATCGTGAAGACGCGGGCCGGATTTCCAGCCATGTCATCGTGGACATCATCGACACCGGCGTTGGCATGAATGAAGAAACCCGCAAACGCTGCCTGGAACCTTTCTTCTCCACCAAGGGCAAGCGCGGCACCGGCCTCGGCCTGGCCATGGTTTATGGCGTCATACAACGCCACGAAGGCAGCGTGGAAATCCAAAGCGCTCCGGGTCAAGGCACGACTTTCCGGTTGATCTTTCCGGTGCGCGACCAGTTGCGCGACACGGTCGAGCAGGAGGAAGAGGAAACCCTGGAGCCGGTCGCGCCGTTGCGGATTCTCTGCATTGACGATGAGCCGCTGCTGCGCGAACTCCTGAAAGAAATGCTCGGACGCGATGGGCACGACGTGGAAGTCAGCGACAGCGGGCAGTCGGGTTTGGATCAATTCCGCTTTGCCCGTGAACGCGGCCGGCCGTTCGATGTGGTCATCACCGACCTGGGCATGCCATACGTGGACGGACGGCAGGTTGCCAAAACTGTCAAACAAGAATCGCCGGGCACACCGGTGGTGATGCTCACGGGATGGGGCGCGTTAATAAAAGAAGACGACAACGTGCCCGCACAGGTGGACGTTGTCCTCAGCAAGCCGCCGGGTTCCCGCGAAATGCGCAAAGTCTTGAGCCGGCTGCAGGCGGCGGCACGGCGGCGAAGCCGGGAATGACGGCTGGGGAAAGCATTAAACTCAAGGGGCGGGTCAATCGGGCCTGCACCAAATCGTGCGGCAAACCTTTACCGGTTTCACCATGATGAACGCCGGCGCCGGATATTGATCCGGAATCCTGTTCCGCCATCGGGCATTCCGTCCGCCACCGCGCGCCGCAGGGTTCAATCCGGTGGGACGGTCAAGCACGGCTCTTCGTTCCCGGCCAATTCCCCTCCGGCTCGCCTGCGCGCCGTGATGTCGCGGGCGATTATGTGAATGGCCGGACGCCCTTGAAACAGAAGCGGCGTGGCGGCCACTTCGACCGCCACCGACGAGCCGTCCAGTTGGATAAATTTCGCTTCGCTGAGGGCGGTGTCGTTGGCCGGCCCGGTTGGTTTCCCGGCCTTTCCTTTTTCAATTTTCCGCCAGAAGAAAATCGTGCCGATTTGAATCAACTGATTGAACTTCGTTTCCAGGGACGGCAGAGATTCCGGATGGATAACCTCACGGATCGGTTTTCCGACCAGTTGTTGCGCGTCTCCGGCGCCGAGCAAGTGCGCGGCCGCCCGGTTCGCAAAGACAATTTCCCCGTTACATTGAACCAGAAACGCATCCGGACAAAATTCCACCAGTTGGCGGTAACATGCCTCGCTCTGCTGCAACCGCAATAGCTCTTGATTCAGGGCCGTCCGTTCCTCCGCCTTGCGCAACGCGCGTTGAATCGTCGGCGCCAGTTTGGTGAGATTGCTTTTCAGGACATAATCCGTGGCCCCGTTCCTGAGCGTTTCAATCGCTATCTGCTCACCGAGTTTGCCGGTGACGAAGATAAACGGAACCTCGGGACATTTCTCCCGCGCAATGGCCAGCGCCATGAAACCGTCAAAGGAAGGCAGGCCGTGGTCGGACAAAATCACGTCCGGCGGATTGTGCTCCAGCTCATGCAAAAAGGCTTCCTGCGAATCCACGCGTTTCGAACGGAAACTCATACCCCCCTCCCGCAGCGCGTGATTCAGCATCGCGACATCGGTGGGTACGTCTTCCACACAAAGAATGGACAGCTCTTTCTTCATTTGCCACGTCTGTATATCGTTCAGGCTAAAGCCTTCCCAGTGGATGGATAGTGGGGTAAACACCTGAGTTCCCGGAGGGAAAAGCCCCACCCCAGTACCCAGGAATCCCGGTACGGCTAATTAAAATGCGACCAAAGGCTTTGATAAACGGCAACCCATTTTTTAGTATCATCGCCCGACAACAGGTCGGCAGGGCGAAGCTGGCGCCGTAAATCGGAATCCTTTGGCCGTATCTCCCATAGCAGCATGGCCAGGGTGTTGAAAATCCTCTCGCGCGGATGACGGTGGCAGTTTGCACACAGGAAAATCGCAGGTCCAAAAACTCCAGCGTTTAATAAATAATTGCGCCAGCGGTGAGAGTCGGGGCATTTGTTGACCGGACTCGAGGCGTAATCCTGTGCCGATGCGAAACAGCAACCCAATCGGCGATTTTCCAACCATAGCCACATTGGCAGCGCAAACGCGGTGGTGTCCGCGAGACGCAATTCAAGTTCGGCGCGCGGCGCAACAATTCGCTGCGGCGACAGTTTGAATTCGACGCCGGCGTCATGATGGCGGCGTGCTTCGTCCAGCCAGGGCAGCCGTTCCGGCGGTGAAAATCTTCGCAGCCGTTCGCGCCGTTCCCGGCAACTCCAGTGATATTGGCCGAAGACGGTCAATACGACATCGCCGAAGGCAAGTTGGGCCTTGGCGATATTGCGACCGACAAAATCGGCGTCTTCGGCCGAGAACGGCCCCGGGGCGAGCTTTTCCCGTGCGAAGAGCAGGCCGGAGCAGCGGTTCATCAACAGGCGCGTGGCTTCGGACAACGAAATGTTTCCCGCGTTCAGATGGTGCTCGCAGCCAATGAACGGAGCCGTATTTCCTGACAACACCCGATGAGCCGCGACCAAATCATAGCTGAACATTGTGACCGGGCCGTGCCGCAGATGGGCGAGTGAATCTACTTTGAATTCGACCTGCAAACCGGCTTCGGGCGAAAGCTGTTCACCCAATTCATGCAACGCCGGGTGGAATTTTCGTTCGTTCCAAAAACGATTGCCACGGAGGAAGGCGTAGAATTCCAAATCATTGTAAGGCCGGTCGCCATTTCCGGTTTTCAAAACGCCACCCTCGCCACGGCCGTAACCACCACCCAGCACCAGTGCTTCGAGCTTGGGCGGCGGAATGATTTTTTGAACTCCGGCCAGAACTTTTCCACACACACGGGTGAGGTGGTTTTCCAGCTCGTTACTGCCGTCGAGCGTAAACCGCTTTGCCCGGTCCGGGCGTTCGCGTGGACCGTATGCTTCCAGTGGCCCGACGGTTTGCATGGGATATGGTGCAACGGGCATGGGTTATTTGCGTTCAAAGGAAACCGTTGCTGCGACTGGCACCGGCGGGTTGAATGGCCCGGCCCTGGAGTTTCTGCGATAAACGGCCCAGCCATCTTTAAATCCGGCAAGTTTCGCCCGGCGCTGTTGCCAGCGGATGCGCAGAGCGTGGGGCCATTCGCGCAGGCGGTGGGTGCGGACACAGAACTGCAAATCACGCCTGGCATCATTCAGCCAGCCGAGCAGAACGGTGCGGGCGAAATTAAAATCCGTCCGGTTTCCCGGCCATACCGCTGCCAGCGCACGCGCCTCGCCAAAACTGCGTTTGAAAGCCTGTCCCGGCGTGTAATTGTGAGAATGCATCACGACGGATTCCGGCACATAAACCACCCGCCAGCCCTGGGCCCGACACCAGCGCGTGTAGTCGTCGTCTTCTGAGTATTGCATCCGTTCGTCAAAACCGCGTTTGGCCCAAATGTCCTTGCGGATGCCGCTGCTGGCCATGCTGAAAAAATGTTCCCACCTCGCGGATTGGCGGTCCGGGCCGAAACAGCGTTCGTAGTCGTGGGCGAAAACGGCCTGGCAGTCCGGCCGTGGAATCTGCCGGCCAAACACCGCGGCGGTTTTCGGGTCGAGCAGCGCCCCGGCGAGCGGGCGTAACCAGTGGTTTCCTTGGGGCGTGGCATCGGCGTTCAGGAAAATTCCGCATTCGGAGCGCGCCAGTTGCATTCCCTGATTCATGACGCGCGCCGGATTGTATTCAGGCGGCGTGATCTGAACGAAATGTTTTGGCCGGGCGTGGCGAATCAGTTCCACCGAGCCGTCGGTCGAGCCGGAGTCAATGACGATGAGTTCCCAATTTTTGTATTCCTGGGCCTGGAGCGCCGGCAGCGTTTCGCGCAAGGCCCAGCCTTCATTGAAGGAACGCAGGATGATGGTAACCGGCAGATCGTTCATGAATTTTACGGTTTACATTCCGGTGATTTCCCATCTGGAGGCGGAAGCCTGTAAGCGATGTAACTTTTTGGCAATCCCAGCCAGCGCTCAGCCAGAATTTTGCCGTCGGGAAACAGGCTTTTGAGTTCCTGCAACGTCAGCAACCTCACTTCCTCGACCGCCGCCGCCACCGCGCCGGGTTGCGGGCGCGCGAGCCAACCCCAGAGGCTGAACCACCGGAGCAGCTTTTTCTGCA
>DATEGR010000273.1:0-2873 GCA_035279985.1 Verrucomicrobiia bacterium | reverse complement strand
GCCTTGATCAAAAAGCCGGGCGGCTTTGAGCCGCCGCCGTTCAAGTTGATCAAAATCGCGTTCGACGCCTTTTGGATTGCCCATGCCCGAAGACTATCACCAGGTATTGGACTTGTCACTATATTATGCGAATCTCAATAAATGATGAAATTGGCATTATTGAAGCATCAAGAATTCTTTCAAAGCGGCCATTTAGTCAAGGTTTAGACAATGATCCGGACGTCATAACTTTCATTGCAATTGATTCTGCAACAGATCATTTGCCAATTGGAGAAGTTCGGAAGCTTTGGAACCCAGAAATGCTTCTGCAAAAAGACAAAGAAATTGCTGAAGCTGAAAAGTTTTATCGCGAGCGAGCTCGTGAAGCATGTAAACGGCTGATTAAGAAAATTTCCGATTCGATTGAAGAATCCGATTCAGTAAATCTCGAATAACGCTGAATTTTCTTCGTACCTTTGTAACTTCGTGGTTAGAATTCGCGCGCCATGCGCGAAACCGCCAAAGCCAAAGCCGCTCGACTGAAGAAAATCATCGCCGCGCTCGACCAGGCTTATCCCGAAGCCCACTGCGAGTTGGACCACAAAAGTCCGCTCGAACTGCTCATTGCAACGATTCTTTCCGCGCAATGTACGGATAAGCGGGTCAATATCGTCACGCCGGAGTTGTTCAAAAAATATCGCTCGGCGGCAGACTACGCAAACGCACCGCTCGCTGAGTTGGAGCAGGCCATCAGGACTACGGGCTTTTTCCGCAACAAGGCGCGCAACATCAAAGCCGCCTGCCAGGCCATCGTCGAAAAGCACGGCGGGAAGGTCCCGCAAACGATGGAGGAACTCATACAGCTTGGCGGCGTCGGGCGCAAAACGGCCAACGTTGTTCTGGGAAACGCCTTTGGCAGCAATCTTGGCGTCGTCGTGGACACGCATGTCGCGCGGTTGTCTTATCGGCTGGGATTAACGAAGCAGAAAACGCCTGAGAAAATTGAGCGCGAATTGATGTCGCTCGTGCCGCAACCGCAATGGACGCTGTTCAGTCACTGGCTCATCTGGCACGGCCGCCGCCGCTGCTTCGCGCGCAAACCCGATTGCGCGCATTGCGAGGTGCTCAAATGGTGTCCACGCATCGGCGTAAAGTAGGAGCCGACGTGAGGAGGCTCATTTCCCCATTTCGAGCCGGCTAATCGAGTTTGAGACTCCTTACCTCGTCTCCTACAATCAGTTCATGAATTCTTGGCTGTTGCTCAATTCCGGGAATTGCGATCCGGCGTACAACATGGCCTTGGATGAGGCATTACTGGAGGCTGCGGCGCGCCTGGGCCGGCCGGTGCTGCGGTTCTACGGCTGGACGGAACCGGCGGCTTCCTTTGGATATTTCCAGAAATACGCGGAAGTCGAACGCGCGACGTTGTTGCGGCCGCTCGTTCGCCGGCCCACCGGCGGCGGCATCGTGCCGCATGACGCCGACTGGACCTATAGCCTGACCTTTCCGCCGGATCACGAATGGCATTCGCTCAAGGCCGAGGCAAGTTACCGGCGCATCCACGAATGGTTAAGCCTGGCGTTCGCGGAATTGAAGATCCAAACCGGACTCGCGCCGTGCTGTCGCCAATCGGAAATCGGAAATCGGAAATCGGAAATTCCCGGTGCGTGTTTTGTGGGCCACGTGAAATCTGATCTGCTTTGGAAGGGGAAAAAAATCGCGGGTGCGGCCCAACGCCGCAACCAATTGGGGTTGTTGATCCAGGGCTCGGTCCAGCCACCGGTTCCGCTGGTCCGAACGGACTGGCAACAGGCAATGTGCGATGTCGCCCAGGCCGTTTTTGGGGTCGAATGGTCGGATTTCGAGCCGGACGAGCCATTGCGTAAACGGACGGAAGCATTAGTCCGCCAGAAATATTCCCAACTGGAATTTATAACCGGCCGCTGACCATTTACATTTATTCACGGTGTGGGAAGATGTCCCGCAATCATCGTGAAGAAAGCTGCCTCGGGACTGGCTGTATTCATGGTTTTCGCCATCACGGCGGAGGCGGTCGTGTTGTTCAGCGATCCCTTCGATTATCCTGACGGCGCTTTGGTGACCGTAAGCACCAATTTATGGGCGCACCACAGCGGTTCGGTCACCGGTGAAGTCATGGTCGCCTCAGGCCGGGTGCTGTTGAGTGGCGCCAATACGGAGGATGTCAACGTACTGCTGGCCGGCCAACCTTATCCAGCCTCCGGTGCGACCAGTGTCTTCTACGCCAGTTTCACCGTGAAATTCAACACGCTGCCGGCTGCCAGCGGCACTTACTTTGCCCATTTCAAAGGTTCGGGCACCGACTTCCGGGCACGCGTCTGGGCACTGACCGGCGGCGCTGCCCCGGGCAGATTCCATCTGGGAATTTCTTCCACCAGCGGCTCGGCCATCAGTGCTACCAATCCCATGGCATTGCGTCTCGATACGGACTACACCATCGTAACCCGCCTGGTAAACAGCAATTCGATCAGCACGCTTTGGATCAATCCGGCGGCGGAAACGGATGCCGGTGTTTCAACCAGCGAAGGGCTTTCAACGTTTACCGTGGCCGGATATGCGTTTCGGGAAAATACCGGGGAAGGCGTGTTGAGCATGGATAATCTGAAAATCGGCACCACGTTTGCCGAGGTGACTGCCGGTGGGCCAGCCGGACAGCCCCCGGCGATTGTTTCCGAGCCACAGCATCAAACCATTGCGAATGGCGCCGATGTTGTTTTCGGCGTGACCGCCACCGGTACGCCGCCGCTGGCATATCAATGGCGGTTCACCCCGACATCGGATGTCGGGGTTCACGGCACCAACCTGCCCGAAGCAGTTAATTCAAATCTCACCCTGGCCGGAGCAACTTTTGCCCA
>DATEGR010000272.1:0-2807 GCA_035279985.1 Verrucomicrobiia bacterium | reverse complement strand
AAAAACGGTCGTCGCCCAGCTCGCGCGCGTATTCGCCCTGCAACCACAGGAGTTTTTCGTGATCAAACCTCGCGTTGTGCCGGAGGATTTGCGGCAGGTCGAACGCTTCAACGGTTTCGGCGAGCGTCATTTTTTCGCGATTATTTTTCGGTGACCAGCCGAGCAGGCACAGATAATTCACGACCGCTTCCGGCAGGAATCCTTCCTCCAGGTAATTCGTGAGCGACGCGCCGGTATCGCGCTTGCTCATCTTGGTGCCGTCGGCGTTCAGAATCAGCGGAATGTGCGCGTAATGCGGCGGATGCACGTCGAAGGCGCGGAACAGCGCAATATGCCGGGCGGTGTTGCTTAGATGGTCCTCGCCGCGGATGACGTGCGTGATGCCCATCTCCAAGTCGTCCACGACGTTGGTCAGGTGAAATACCGGCTGGCCGTCGGAGCGCAGAATCACAAAATCGGGGTCCGATTCCTCCCGGTCAGTCAGTTTGCGGACGACCTCGCCGACGACCAGATCGCGGATGGTGACCGGTTCGCGGGTCATTTTGAATTTCACCGCGCCTTCGTGTTCGTAGGCGAGGCCGCGCGACAATAACGCTTCGACGCGGCGCTGATAATTTTCCTTTCGCTGGCTCTGGAAATACGGGCCGCGATCACCTTTGCCGGCGCCGGTGGCGTCGCCGGTGAGCGGGCCTTCATCCCAATCAAGACCGAGCCAGCGCAGGCCGTTCAGGATGACGTCCACAGCCTCCTGCGAATTGCGCGCGGCGTCGGTGTCCTCGATGCGGAGGATGAAGGTGCCGCCGGTGTGGCGGGCGTAAAGCCAGTTGAACAAGGCCGTGCGCGCCCCGCCAATGTGCAGGTAACCGGTCGGCGACGGCGCAAAGCGAACGCGCGGTTTCATGGGCCTGATTTAACCACGAATGGACACGGATGAACACGGATAAAATGCCACGGCGCCCTCAACATCCGTGCGACGGGTCCAGTCGGTGCAACACTTCACAGAGCCTGACCAAACACGGCACGGGCACACCGGCCGTTTGTGCCTGGCGCAGCGGTTCCAGGAACATGCTCTCCAGTTCCAACGGCTGGCCGCGCTCGAAATCAACGAGCGTGGACGCCTTGTAAGCGCCCATGATGCGCGTCCGGTTGATGTTTTCCTCTGCCAGCGATTGCGGCATCTCAAAACCCAGCGCGTTGGCGGCGGCAATGACTTCGAGCATCAGCGCGCGGACGAGTTTTTCCCAGCGCAGATCGCCGAGCAGAATGTCGGTGGTCAAGACCGGTTGAGAGTTAAAGGTTGAGGTTTGAGAGACCTGCGCTTCATAACCGGCGGTGCCGGCGACGCCGAGGCCGTTGAAGGGGATGTTCCAGACGAGTTTTTCCCAGTGCGTGCGGGCGAGGTTGTCGGTGAGGTCACACGCAATGCCAGCCTGACGAATAAGGGCGGCCAGGTCGCGGGTGCCTGGCTGGGATGGCCGCTGGAATTCTCCGAGCACGACCTTTCCGTGCGCGGTGTGCTGGATGACGCCGGGCTCGACGCGGTTGAGGCAGACGAAACAGAGGCCCCCCAAAATCTGTTCCGGCGGGAAGAGACCGGCCAGTTGTTCTTCGTTACCCAGGCCATTTTGGAGTGTGACGACGGCCGTGCGCGGGCCGACGAGCGGCGGGAGCAGTTTCGGGAACTGATCGTTGGCGGTCGTCTTCAACCCGATCAGCACCGTATCACATACCCCGATTTCCTCTGGCAACCGGGCGCATTTGGGTTGAACGTGGAAATCTCCGTCAAGGCTGCGGATGAACACGCCTTTCCGGCGCACGATGTCGTAGTCGGAGCGCAGCAGGAAATGCACGTCCTGTCCGCTCCGGCAGAGCCTGGCGCCGTAGAAACTGCCCAGCGCCCCACAGCCGACCACGGCAATCTTCATCCCCGGAAGTTAATAGTTAGTAGTTGACAATCAGCAGGATGAGACGCAAAAGCTCGTTGGTTTTGCTACTGACTACTGACAACTAACTACTGACTAAATGATAAAAAAGGCGCTCCGAACAAATCAGAGCGCCCGTTGAAATCCTAAAACTACTTGGCACCGAGGATGGCGTCCTTCGCGGCCTTGGCGACGCGGAATTTCACGACGCGTTTGGCGGGAATCTGGATGGTCTCGCCGGTTTTGGGGTTGCGGCCCAGGCGGGCGGCGCGGTTACGCAGCACCAGTTTGCCAATGCCGGGCAGCGTAAACGTGTCCTTCGCGTGCTTGTACGCGAGTTCGGCAATGTAATCGAGAATTTCCACCGCTTGCTTCTTGGAAATAGCAGCCTTTTCGGCAACTGCGGCGGCGAGTTGGGATTTGGAGAGGGCTTTTGACATATCGTCGGTGTCCTTCGGTTGTTGTTTTAATTTGTCTGGTTTCGTTAAAAAGTCATTCGACTCGCGCCGAATTAAAGGCCTTCACCCGCGGCGTGCAAGCAAAAAACGTAAAAAAATCACGGTTTTTTATCGCGTACCGGACTTGACTTCGCCGAAGGTTTTCCCACCATCCGCTGCGTGGCGCTCTTCACGATCAAAAGCGATTTCAGCTACGACGTGGTCCGCAAAATTTTTGAAGGCGGCATGGGCGTGGTTTACGAAGCCGAGCAGCACGGCGCGCGCGACTTTGCCAAGCGCGTGGCCATCAAGATTATCCGGCCCAATTTCGCCAGCCAGAAGATGTTCATCGAGAATTTCATCGGCGAGGCCAAGCTGGTCGCCGACCTGATTCATACGAACATCGTCCAGACCTACCATCTCGGCGAGGCCAACGGCGCCTGCTTCA
>DATEGR010000271.1:0-2514 GCA_035279985.1 Verrucomicrobiia bacterium | reverse complement strand
AGGATTGCGGCTGGAGGACGCCATTGATGGTAATGTCGAAATTGGAAACGGCCGAGGCCAGGCTGGTGCCGAAGCAAGTCTGGATCAGATAGACGAGATTGCTGCTGAACGGAACGATGGTGTTATTGGTTGCCGGGCTGGAAATAATGACCGTTTGTGGCGGCGCGAGCGTGTTGACCGTGCGGGTCAAGACCGTGACCTCATTGGTATAGACGCTGGTCGCATAATCCGAGAGCCGCACGCTGATGTTGGCGGTACCGCTGGAGGCGACGTTGGAATAAACAAATCGGAATTCCTGCGGATCGTTAGGATATTGCAGATTCAGGCCCTGGTTGGGTGTGACCGGGGTGGCGCTGACAAAAATGGGATTGCCGTTGGTGTCATTCCCGTTGCCGTTCGCCTGATGGGTGACGAGGTCGTCGTTGTTGGGGTCGCTGTCCTGGACGTTAAATTGAACGCCGGTCACCGTGCTGTCGGTGCGGACCACCACGCTGAGGACGCTGCTGGAAACCGAGGTGCCATCGGTTGCGGGAGAGACGATGATGCCGGTGGGCGGCCCGGCTTCGTAGTAAAAGGTCTGAGCGAATGTATTATACACCTGCGCCTGATTGGCATAGACGTAGTTTTGATTGGTGAAATTGGTCACCGGCAGGAAAGTCCGGGCGCGGAGGATGTGGAAACCGGATTGCAATCCGACGGTGGTGTTCGCCGGATTGAGATCGTTGTGCAACCAGACCACCGCGTTGGCCGGATTGAAATTCGTGATGGCTGCCTGCGTCAGGCCAAAGAGCTTGGACCGGGAAGCTTCAGCGTAGGAAATCGGCTGGATGCTCGGCCAATTCGTGGTGTTACCGACGGAGAAACCGTAACTGCCGCCGCTGAACAGCGCGGCCTTGTAACGCACCTGGGCGCCATTGGCCTGGCCGGGAATTGTGCCCTTCCACCAGTCAATGTTGCCTTGCGCGTTGTCGGAGGGCACCCGCTGCGCCAGCACCACCTGGGTCGTACCCTTGCCGATGCCGAACGCGCCTTCGGGATTTGAACCATCGGTGGTGTAGTAAATGTAGCCGGCATTGACTTGCAGCGAGTAGCCGACTCTCACCCAGATGTCCACCGACTGGCCGGCTGCCGGATTGGTCGGCGACATCTGATTGGCGGGATCCACCGGAACACTGATATTGGTCAGGACCGTCACGGGTGCGGACGGATCATGGTAAACCCAGACTGCCGTCTGGTTGGTGATGCCGGCGCCAAAGCCGCTGCCGGGAATGACCACGTTCGTGCCGCCGATAGTGTAATAATACGTCTCCGCGCCGAGCGAAACGATGTTATTGCTCAAAATATTTCGCGCGGCGAATTTCTCCGGGCCGTTACGGAACTGGAACGCCGTTTGTTCGTAACCCAGGAAGCGGTCGTCAGTGTAGGCGGGCTTGTTGTCGCGCAGGTCAAGGAAATTGGTCGGCGCGATGCCGGGCTGGAAATTCGTCAAGCCCAGCCCCATCTGGCTGTTTAAGTCGATGCCACCGTCCAGTTTGACCAGCGTGTTGGATGTCGAGGCGTCGCTCCGGACAAGGATGTCAAAGAGCGCATTGGTCACCACCGGAATATTGATGGCGTAGGTGAGATTGGAGACGTTGCCTTCGCCGGCAGCGACGACCGGCTGGCCGGTGTAGGGATCAACGCCGCCACGCATTTTGAAGGGGAAAGTCGGATCATAGTTTGGATCGCCGTTGGCGCCATCTGTGCGATAGACCGTGATATTCGGCACCTGAACACCGCCCTGGCGGAAAGCGATGACGTTGGTCGAAGGATTGGCGCGGCTGGGTTCGGGCCATTGTTCGCCGTAGAGCACCCAGGCGTCGCTGGGAACGACGAGTTCGACGGCGCCAAAGCCGGCGGGCGGGGTGGTATTGACGTAAATCAGGCGGTTGACGGGTTTGGGGTCATTGGCGGTGGAAGCAGCGGTGGTGAGACTGGTCGTGGTGCCATGCACCAGTAACTGGTGGAAGGCGCGGTTGCCGCCGGCCACGTCGCCGGCACTGGATAATTGCGTCAGCAGCGTGCCCGGCGGAAAACCGACAATCAGCCCGCAACCGCGTGAATTGGGCCTGGAAACGTCGGCGGTGTTGGCGCCGTTGACGGTGTTGGTGCCGACCAGATAATAACCGTCGCTCGTCCGGCTGACGCCGTCATCGAAGGCGATATCGCCGGAACCGCCGCCCTTGTCATTCATGGCATAGAACACCACGGTGGCCGCCGGATTGGTGAAGGCATTGCCATATTGCGACGGCGGGTTCACGTCACGATAATCGTAACGCTCAAAGGCGATGATGTTCTGGTCGCTCCAGCGCGAACGGGTGCCGCCGCGTGACAGTTGGTTGTGCGTGTACATCGTGTCCGGCAGGGAATTGTCGCCGAATTCGCCCAGGTAATTGGCGTAGGAAACTATGGGCGTGCTGCCGTTGGTCAGGCTGGCCAGATTGTGATTATAACCATCGGAATAAACCATGGGCA
>DATEGR010000270.1:0-4941 GCA_035279985.1 Verrucomicrobiia bacterium | reverse complement strand
CGCCGGTAAAAGGTTTTTGCCCGTTCGGCGACCGCGGCGGCCAGTTGCGCAAAACGCCCGGAGTATTCGTGCTGCAAGATTTCGTCCGGCGTGACGCCGAATTTTTTCAATTCGTCCAACGGCACATAAATTCTCCCGCGCCTGGCGTCGGTTTTCACGTCGCGCAGTATGTTAGTCAACTGGAGGGCTTTGCCCAGATAAACGGCGTAATTGCGGCAGGCGGGATTTTGATAGCCAAAAATTTCGATGCTCAGCAGACCGACCACCGAGGCGACGCGGTAGCAGTAAAGTTCAAGTTGCTCGAAATTCTCATAACGCTTGATGTCAAAATCCATTTCGCACCCTTTGAGCAGTTCATTAAACAGCGGGAAGAGGAGGCGATACTCGCGGATGACCGGCTGGAGTTCGCGATTGACGGTGAATTGAGGAGTTTCCCCGGTGCACGCCCGGCGAATGTCAGCGCGCCAGGCCGCCAGTTGTTCGCGGCGTTTCTCAACCGGTGCGGACTCGTTGTCCGTGACATCGTCCACCTCGCGGCAGAAGGCGTACAGGGCGGACATGGCATCCCGTTTGGGACGCGGCAGCAGCAGGAAGGCGAGCGCGAGATTGGAAGCGCTTTTGCGGGTGATCACACGGCTGTGCATCACGATCTGGATATTAGCGTTGGCGTTGGCGTCGGCTGCTCGGAGAATTTCCGGTCCGGGCGCGGCGGCGGCAAACCGCCGATTTGCGCGAGCGTGGGATTAAGCTGCTGTTGATCACTGTGCTGCCGGCGGCGGCGGCGGCGGTGTCGCGCGTTTTTCCGGAAGAAAAGGATCCACACGATGGCTGCCAGCGTCACCAAAACAGCCGTCCCGGTGACGATTACAAACCCAGCCCAGGCTGATAGCAGTTCATTCATCGCGTTCTACATATCAGGTTCCTGAATCTTTTTGTTCTGTGGCGCCGGGCGGTTCATTGGCCACGCCGTCGCCGAGGTTCAGGTTCAATCGTTGCATCCGGTAACGAAGCGAATGACGGGTAAGTTTAAGCTGTTCTGACGCGCGTGTCAGGTTAAAACCGTTTTGCTCCAAAGCACCGGTTATCAGCTCTCCCTCAATGCGCGCCAGTGCGTCATCGAGCGATTCGCCGGTCGCCGGATGAATTGTTGCAGCCTTCTGCAAACGCGCTTCGACCTGGAAATCCGGGAGGCTCGACGGGCGGATTTCGTTCGTCGTCTCCAAAATCAATGCCCGCTCAATCACATTGCGCAATTCGCGCACGTTCCCCGGCCAGGAGTGGGAAAGCAATTTTTGCCGCGCCGCGGCGGTGAGACCTTGAAAGTTCTTGTTCATTGCCACGCGGAACATTTTCAAAAAATGCTCCGCCAGCAACAAAATGTCTTCGCCACGTTCCCGCAGCGGCGGCAGGCGGAATTGCACGACATTCAGCCGGTGGAACAAATCCTCCCGGAATTGTTCCGCAGTGATGGCCTGGGCGATGTCCCGGTTGGTCGCGGCAATCAAACGCACGTTGACGCGCAATTCCTGGGTGCCGCCGACGCGTACAAAGGAGCCGTCTTCGAGGAACCGCAGCAACTTGGCCTGAAGCGGCTTACTCATGTCCGCGATCTCGTCCAGGAAAATTGTGCCGCCGTCGGCTTCCTCCACCCGGCCGGGTTTTTGCCTTAGAGCGCCTGTGAAAGCGCCTTTTTCGTGACCGAACAATTCACTCTCAAGGAGCGTCTCCGGAATGGCGGCGCAGTTGATACGAATATAGTGTGCCTCGCGCCGCAGGCTCAGGCTGTGCAACGCCCCCGCCACCAGTTCCTTGCCCGTGCCGCTTTCACCCAGAATGAGCGCCCGCGTGTCGGTGGGGGCGACGGTTTGAATCAATTTCCGCAACTCGCACATTTTCGGCGATTCGCCGACGATCTGGTTGAGACTGAAAATTTCGCCGCTGCGCAGGCGCAAGGCGGCGTTTTCCCGGAGGAGTTGACGGCGTTCCGCGCAGCGCGCGACCGCGTGGAGCAATTCTTCGGGCGCAAACGGTTTGGCGAGATAATCAATCGCCCCGGCCTTGATGGCTTCAACGGCGAGCTTGGGTGTCGCGTAGGCGGTGAGCATGAGCACCGGCAGTTCCGGCCATTGCTGGCGGACTTTGGCCAGGAAATCGTAGCCGGTCATGCCACCCAGGCGCGCGTCAGTGATGACCATGAAAAATTCCTCGCGCCCGAGCAACTCCAGTCCGGCCTCGGCGGATTCCACCGTGCGGGCGACATAGCCCTCGTCCCCCAGCACCGTTTGCAGCGACCGGCGCATGTTTTTTTCATCGTCCACGACGAGGACAGGTGGCAGGGCAGCGCTCATTTTTTGAGTTTTATCAGCGTCTTGGCCGGAAAGACTAACGCAAAGGCCGCCCCTTTTCCAAGCCCGGATTCGACGCGCACGTTACCGCCATAAAGTTCTACGTTGTGTTTGACGATGGCCAGCCCAAGACCGGTGCCCTGTTCCTTGGTGGTGTAATAGGCTTCAAAAATGCGCCCGATTTTGTCGGGGGGAATGCCCGGGCCATCGTCGCGCACACAAATTTCCACCGAATGATCGCGGTGGTTGCCGGCCGTGACGTACACATTTCCGTCTTTACCGACGGCCTCGCGCGCATTTTTCAGCAGATTCAAAATGATTTCGGCCAAGTGCTGGCGCTGCATCAGCAGGGGCGGAAAACTCCGGTCGAATTCGCGGTGCACGCGGATGCCCGTCGGCACGGCGGAAGGAAAAACCTGCGCGATGGCGCGCTCGAGTTCTTCGGTCACGTCCAGTTTTTCCACGCGGCCTTCGGTCAATTGCGCGTAGCCCATGATTTGCGTGACGATCCGGTCGGCGCGCGAAACCTCTTCCTGGATGATTTCGATCTGTTGCGCCGCCTCGGTTCGACCATCGCGCAGGGCGCGCTGGATTGAGAACGCCGCGTTATTGATGATGGCCAGGGGATTTTTGATCTGATGGGCGAATTCGGCGGCGAGCCGGCCCGCGGAATGCAACTGTCCCTCGCGCGTGGCAAATTCCTCGGCTTCCTCGGTGGCGAGCCGCTGTCGCTCCAGCAACACCTGCGCGCCGTAACAACAAATTGCCGTCAACCATAAGACGACCAGCCGCAGCACAAATGGCTGGCCCAATTCAGCGTGCGGCGTCACATTCAGGATGCGCCGCATGCCCGGATCAAGATTGCTCAACACGGAAACGTCCAGCACGCCCACCAGGATATAACAAAGGCTGATGGCGAAATTCAAAATGAGTTGCGAAACACCGGGCGGCACGCTCACAGCGTTCCGAATGATCAAACCCACAAACAGCCAGAACAAGATGCTGTCCAGGCCGCCCGTCAACAGCGCCATGCTCGCCAGGAAAATTCCATCCACCAGACTGCTGGTGACCACCGTCCATTGCACAATCGCCAGCGGCAACCGCACCGGGTTCAACATCAACAAGGCGAAGGCCACGTTGGCCAAAACATAAAACCAGAAGAGGTATTGAATCGTTTCCACGGTAATGTCCAACATGCTGGAGGCCTGGCCAAACCAGGGCGTGGAAACAAAGGAATAAAGAATCATCCCGATGACGAACGCCTTGAGCGGCAGCATGATATCCCGCTCCATGATTTCAATGCGATGAAGCAAACGCGGCGGGTCCGGCGCCGGTATTTCCATTAACGCAAGCGACCGCTTCAGCCATTGTTCATGGCTCGGTTTCATAAAAATGGTTGGGAGCGGAAAATTTAGCGCAACAATTTGACGGCGCGTTCGGCGATGGCATCTACGGGCCATAAGCGGCCAATGCCTTCATAACCGCAGGAAAGCATTCCCTCATCGGGGCCGATGAATTCCGCGCCGCGGGCTCTGAGCGTGGCGGCATTTTCCTGCGTGGCCGGGTGCAGCCACATTTTCCCGTTCATCGCCGGAGCGATTAAAATCTTCGCCTTCGGATTCAAGGCCAGCGCAATACAGGTCAAGGCGTCGTCCGCGATGCCCTGCGCCAGTTTCGCCATTACATTCGCCGTCGCCGGGGCGATCAACAAAAGGTCCGCCTCGTCCGCGAGCCGGATGTGCGTTGGCTGCCAGCCTTCCGCTTCGTCATACAGATCCGTCACGACCGGCTGACGCGTAAGCACCTTGAACGGCAACGGCGTGATGAAGCGTTGCGCGTCGGCCGTCATCACCACGTGCACCTGGCATTTCTGTCTGGTCAACAGGCTCCCCAGGTCAACGGCCTTGTGCGCCGCAATCGAACCCGTCACCCCGAGGACAATTTTTCGCGAAACGCTCATACCTGAGTATAACCCTGAATCCGGCTGAGATACAAACTGCTAATCTCCGCTCATTCGCATTCAAGCTCATCAGCGGAGATGAGCGCAGTTTAGCGGTTAAAATCCCGGTGCCGTTGCCCGGACCGCACGCAGTTTTTCCGCCTCGACTATGGCCAGCATCCGCCGCAGGTCCTCCGGAATGGTCGAGCTGATCAAAAGGTAATCGAAATGCCTCCATTGCGCGATTTCCTGCCTTGCGAAGGCGAGGCGTTTTTGAATTTCTTGCGGTGCGTCCGTGTTGCGTTTGTTCAAGCGATCCTCCAGCGTGGCCACCGAGGGAGGTGTCAGAAACACCGTCACCAGCGCCCGTTTCAATTCCGGCTCGGCTTGCGCCCGCTGGCGAATCGTCGCCGCGCCCTGCACATCCACGTTGAGCAAAACATCCTGGCCTGCCCGCAATTTGTCGAGCAGCTCGGAACGCAACGTGCCGTAACACCGGCCAAATACCGTCGCATGTTCGATGAAATCTCCGGCCTGGACGTGTTTTTGAAATTCCGCCGGCGTGAAAAAGTGGTAATCCACGCCGTCCGTTTCACCCGGTCGCGGGGAACGGGTGGTGCAGGTAATGGCACGAGTCAGGTCCGGACACGCCGCGAG
>DATEGR010000269.1:0-2299 GCA_035279985.1 Verrucomicrobiia bacterium | reverse complement strand
TCCAGCGTGCCCGAACGTTCATCCACATCACTGGCAAGATTATGCAGGTGCACCCACGCGCCGCGGGCGATGGGTTTCGTGGAGTGACCAATCCGGGCGCCAAATTTTATGACTGGGTCGCCGGCGCTGAGATCCTTGAGCGCGACCTTGTGGCCGCGCGAAATTTTTTCCAATAACCGAATCTCCTGCGGCTGCGCACCGAGGATTTGAATTTGTCCGTCTGCGTCATCGAGCAAAGTCGCGACGTTGTCGTTCGCATGGATTTGAAACGCGCGCCGTTGCATGGAATTATTTAACCGCACAGAACGCAAAGAACACAGAGAGCAAGGCAGAAAAACCAACAGCAGTTTTCCGCTGGACATTTTCTGACCAGGCGAACTTGCGAATTTCGAATTTGTAGGAACCGAAACTGATTAAGAGACCATCTTCCAAACGTGAAGATTTCAAATATCCGAGAACTTGCGCCTCGTGTTCTGGAGCGAGCGCTTTGGCGGTTTTGAGTTCGACGATTAAAGAATCCTCGATCAGCAAATCGGCAAGATATTCGCCAATTAGAGTTCCATCCTCGTCAAACACGTTGATGGGATGTTGTTGCTTCACGATCAGGCCGGCTTTGGACAGCCGGTGGGCCAGGGCATTTTCATATACTTTTTCAAGATGACCGTGCCCGTGATAAACATGAATGTCATAAGCAACCTGGCGGACCCGGTCGCACAAAGTCTTCATATCTTTCATGACGTTTCCTTTCTTTGATTTCTCTGCGTTCTCTGCGGTTAAATCAAATTATTTGGCCCTGATGATTTTGTGTTCGACGCAGGTGTTATCAATCGCGTCCCAGTCCAATTCCACGCCGATGCCCGGCCTTTGCGGGACGTGCGCGACGCCGTTTTTATCAATCGGATATTTGTCCTTCATCGGAAACCGGAACGGTTCTTCCGGCACGAGCAACTCGAAGTATTCGCAATTTTTAATGGCGCAACTGACATGCAGGTTTGCCATGTCCATGAAACCCATCGTCGTGCAATGGACTTCGCAGCGCAAGCCGTGAGCCTCGGCGAGGTGGGCGATTTTCAATGCGCCGGTGACGCCGGGTTTCCAGGAAACATCCGCGCGGACAATGTCCACTGCGCCGAACACAATCGCCTGGGCCACGCCCCACGGACCGCCGCGGGTGGTCTCCGTCGCGGCGATGGGGATGTCCAGCGCGGCGGTGAGCTTCGCGTATTTCGCCAGTTCAAAATCGCTGAATGGCTCTTCAAACCAGTGGTAATTTAATTTTTCCAGATCGCGCCCGACGCGAATGGCTTCTTCCAGCGAATACTCGGCGACCGGATCACTCATCAAAACGTAATCGTCACCCGCCGCTTCACGGAGCGCGCGGTGGATTTCCATGTCCTTGCGCCAGGGGCCGGGCGGATGGACTTTGTAGGCCGGGAATCCACGTTTTTTATAGGCACGCATTTCCTTCAGGTAATCTTCGGTCTCCGGCATGAACAGGCTGCTGCCGTACGTCGGCAGGCTCGTGCGGCATTCGCCAATGAATTGATAAAGCGGCAATCCGGCGGCCTGCGCGGCAATGTCCCACAGCGCCACATCCACCGGCCCGGGCAGATAAACCGGGAAAAAGGTGATGTGCCGGTCAACGGTCCACAATTCGTGATAAATCGCCTCGCGTTCGCTCACGCGCCGGCTGAGCACGACCGGCGCAATGGTTTCCTGCAAATACGCCTGGGTGACGATGCTCGAACGCGCGGCAATCGCCGTGGCATGGCCGAAAATTCCGGCGTCCGTGTGCAAACGCAGGACGACCACGTCCCAATTCATCGGGCTGCGGCCCATGCGCGCGGCGTCGAACAATTTTTCTTTGCGCTGACAGCGCCAGGTTTCGAAGGCCGTAATGGTCGGATTGGAATTTTTCATAATTTAACCGCAGAGAACGCAGAGAGCGCAGAGATGAAAATGGAAACAAGGCCCGCCTTGGATATTTGCAGCTGTTCCGACCACGCGAACTTTCGGATTTCAAATTTGCAGCAGCCAAAGTTCATGAGAAGGCCATCCTCCAGCTGGGAAGATTTCCGGTAGCCGATGATTTGATGTCCTTCATGGTTTGCCTTTCTTTGCGCTCTCTGTGTTCTTTGCGGTTGAATTACAGTATTCCGTATTTCTTGAACGCCGCGGTGCTGGTCATGCCGGCTTCGATTTCCTTGCGGACCAGTTTTTCACCGCGCGCTTTTGCCAATGCGCGTTCGATGACTTCAGCTTCCACCTTTTTGGGCACCACGACCACGCCGTCAAGATC
>DATEGR010000268.1:0-8162 GCA_035279985.1 Verrucomicrobiia bacterium | reverse complement strand
CTGGCGCATTTTGGCAACCGTTTTCCGCGCGCGTCCGCTGCCATGTCGGGCCAGCACTTGCTCGCGCTGTTCCTGCGTCAGGGGCGGAGCAGGCGGCGCACAACGCGACGCCGACCGCGCTGAACCGCGCGCACCCGTGGGCTGGTCCAAATAGCCCGTCGCCAACGGTGATTCAGCCATCGGCATGGCGCCGTTTTGTTTCGCCGCGATAACCGTCACGGATAAATGGTTTTTTAATGCCTCGTCCACCGCTGCGCCCATGATAACCTGCGCGCGTTCGCAATGACGGCTGATTTGTTCCATCACCCGCCCGACCTCGGCCATCGTCAAGTCCTTGCCGCCCATCATGCTCACCAGTACCGCATCGGATTCCGCCAGCACGCGGCCTTCCTCCAACAACGGATGGTTGAGCAATTTTTCCACCACCTCGCGCGAACGCGCCGGACCGGAGGCTTCAACGGAGGCAAACGCGCTTTCGGAATGGCGGTTGCGCACCAGGGCGCACAAATCGTCAAAGTGAATCTGAATCAAGCCCGGCCGCGTGAGCAGCCGCCACACGCCGCGCACGCCATCGACCAGCAACTCATCGGTAATGCGAAACGTATCGAGCACGCTCGTGTTTTCGTCAATCAGCTTGAACGTTTTCTGGCACGGGAGGCAAATCACGCCGTCGGCGACCGATTTGATCTGCTCCAGGCTTTGCTGCGCCTGTTGCTGGCGGCGGTTGCCCTCACAAACGAACGGCAGCGTCACGAATGTCAGCACCAGCGCGCCCGTTTCCCTGGCTGCGCGCGAGAGCACGGGTGTGATGCCGCTGCCCGCACCACCGCCCAGGCCGGCGACAATAAAAATCACGTCCGCGCCTTCGCACGCGGTTTTGAGCGTGGCGAATTGTTCCTCGGCAATCGCCCGGCCGCGTTCGGGATCGCCGCCGGTGCCCAGGCCACGCAGCAACTTCGTTTCGAGATGAATTTTCAGTGCGACGGTTGAACCGGCGAGCGACGTCGCATCCGTATTGACCGCCACGAAACCGGCGCCGGCGAATTCCTCCCGGTTCATGGCCTCCAGCAAGCTGACGCCGGCGCTGCCGACGCCGAATATTTTGGCGGCGGGCGCTTTGGCCGGTTCCAGCATCGCCGCAGGGGTTTGAGTTTTGGTCTTCATGGCGAATGAGAATCAGGGTCGTTGCAGAAAGCGGCCCAGCGCGCCCTTGATACCCTGCGCCAGCGACGGTTTGCCTTCGCGCTTGCGCGTCTTGAATGAGCCGAATTTCACCAGGCCGATGGCGGTGAAAAATTCCGGCTGGTCGAGCGCGGATTTGAGGCCGCTGATGGAATTGGTCTGGCCGATGGAAACCGGCATTTGCATAACCTGCTCCGCGAGTTTGGCGATCTGCGGAATACGCGCGCCGCCGCCGCCAAGAAAAACGCCGGCGCGCAAATAGTCAAACAGCCCGGCCTGCTCCAAATCCTGGGCAACCAGCTGCAAGATTTCCTCCAGCCGCAGCGACATGATACGCTGCAAATGCTCGACGTTGATGGTCTTGAGCGGCAGGCCGAGTTCATTGGTGATGGTAACGGTCTGGCCTTCGATTTTCCCATCCAGCAAGGCGCAGCCATGTTCCAGCTTGAGCTTTTCCGCGCGACTCAACGGCACCTTCAGCCCGTAAGCCAAATCATTGGAAACATGATCGCCGCCGATGGCGAGCACGCCGGTATGCCGGATGACACCACCCGCATACACAACGTAATCGGTCGTGCCACCACCGATATCAATGACCAGCGCGCCCAGCTCCTTTTGCTCGCTCGTCAACAGGGCGAGCGACGAAGCGAGACCGTTAAACACGATTTCGTCCACCTCCAGTTGCAGACCTTTTACCAGCCGGATGGCATTCTGCAACCGGTTGGTGTTGCCGTGGACCACATGAACGTCCACTTCCAAACGTGACCCCAGCATTCCGACCGGGTTCGTTACGCCGTCCTGGCCGTCCACGAAAAAATGCTGGCGGATGGCGTGCACGACATTGTTTTCCGTGGGTAAGTTGATTGCCTTCGCATTTTTAATGACATCCTGCACATCGTCCTCGGAAATTTCGCGGTCGGCGGAAACCACCGGATGGACGCCACGATTGTTAAAACCGCGGATGTGCCCGCCGGTCACCCCCAGATAAACATTGCGGATCTCCACGTCGGCCATCTGCTCGGCTTCGACGATGGCGTTGCGCACGTCCTCTTCGGCCTGGGTCGTGTCCGCAATCTCGCCCTTGCGCACGCCGCGCGAGCGGGCCTGGCCGAGGCCGATGATGTTCAGCGCGCCGTCGGCGCCCTGCTCGCCCACGACGGCGCAGACCTTCGACGTGCCGATTTCCAAACCGACAATGATGGATGAATCGTCAAACATTTTTCCTCCGGACGGGTGGCGGGTTGTTCTGCCTCGGCAAGGTGGCCGGCACGGCGACGGCTTCCACCCAACGAACCGGCACATTGTTGGAAACCGCCAGATTGAGCGCCGCTATCGCCCTGTTCATGCGTTGTCCAAAATCGTAAATCTCGCGCCAGCGTCGCAATTGTTGATCCAGATTGTCGAGACCAAAAGTAATTTCGCTGCCCTGCTCCGTGGTTGCCAGCACCACGCCGGGCGACGACACGTCGATGCGCCGCAAGTTGACCAGCCCGGTCATCACGGAGCGGTTGAAGGTGCCGATCAACTGCAACGCCGCCAGTACTTGCGGCGACTCAACCCGCTGGCCCGGCTGCAATTGATACGTGTTCAACCCCACGATCACCGGCAACCGGTCCCGTATCTGTGCCAGCGGTATCACACAAAGCCGGGGATCGAGCGGTTGCATGACATAACCATCCGCATCCAATTGAAACACTGCAACCTCGATACCGCTCGCGGCACCCGCCCGCGGGACGTCCACCTGCGCGACCGGCTGGCGCTCCGTCACCCGAATCCGTAACGTGCTGGGCAGGACCCGCTCGACCGAAACGGAGCCAACGGTCGAAACCAGCTCCAAATTTCGCTTCACCGCCGCCAGATCCAGCGCCATCAGATTGTCACCGGGTCGCACGCCTGACCACCGGCGCAATTTATCCGGAGCAATCACCCCGTCCGTTTGCACGTCAACGCGCCGGATGGCGAATTCGGAATTTTCATATACGAATTTGTCGAGCGTCCACTCGCCCGCGCGCCAGAACAGGTAGAGACCGAACACCGTGCCAAAAGTGACGGCCAGCGCAACGGCCCCCAGCCGCAGGCGCGTCGCGCGCACCTGCCGCGAGCGCAGTTTCACGTCGAGCACGTACCGGTGACTTAATCGCCGGTTCTTTGGTTCGCGTCTAAAAAACCACATGGTTCAATTCAAAATTTAAACGGAAAAATTAACAAATAACCGGCTCAGACAACCGACGCCGGTGACCTGGCATTCTCAATTTTGCATTTTTCCTTTCGTTGCAAGGCCAAATCCACCATGCGCTGGCAAAGTTGCGCGTAACTCAATCCGGCCGCCGCCGCCGCTTTCGGCAGCAGGCTCGTTTCCGTCATGCCCGGCAAGGTATTGACCTCGAGCACCACCGGTTCGCCATTGGCCCGCACCATCACGTCCACCCGGGCGTAATCGCGCCCGCCCACGGCTTTGAATGCGCCGAGCGCAGCGTCCTGAATCCGCCGCGTCGTCAGCGCCTCAAAGGGTGCCGGGCAGAAATATTCCGTGCGGCCCGCCGTGTACTTGTTGCGATAATCATAACTGCCAACCCTGGGGCGGACTTCCACTACCGGTAAGGTTTCGTTCGCGAGAATGGCGACCGTGGATTCGCGTCCGACAATTTTTTCTTCAATCAAAACTTCCGAATCAAATTTCATTGCCTCGACCAGCGCAGTGTGCCAGTCCGCGACGCGGTCCACAAACTGTAATCCAACGCTTGAACCCTGCCGGACGGGCTTCACCACCAAGGGGGGCTGCCAATCCTGCGGCCACGGAATCTCCGCCGAAGCCACAACAAAAGATTTCGCCGTCGGGATCCCGGTTTCAAGGCAGCGCCGTTTCGTCAGCACCTTGTCGAACGCAATGCGGCTCGCTTCGGCATCACAACCCGTGTAAATGGCGCCGAGTTCGTCCAGGCGCCGCTGAACCGTGCCGTCCTCGCCATAGGTGCCGTGCAACACCAGAAACACCACGTCCGTTTCCTTCGGCAAATCAAATTTACCGTCTTTCGGATCCACTTCGAAAACCGTGTGGCCGAGCGAGCGCAAGGCCGCTGCCACCGCCGCGCCGGAACGCAGCGAGACTTCGCGCTCGGCGCTGGGGCCACCCAACATGACCGTGATATTCAATTTCCGATTCATCCTTCGCCGATGATTTCAACTTCCGTTTCCAACTCGATTCCGCGCTCAACTTTCGCGCGTTGTTTAAGCAAGTCAATCAAATTCAATATGTTGCGTGCCGTGGCCGTGCCGTCGTTCACGATGAAATTGCCGTGTTCGGCGGAAACTACCGCGCCGCCAATGCGCGTTCCTTTCAAACCCAGTTCGTCCATCAGTTGTCCCGCGGGAATTTGAGCGGGGTTCTTGAACAGGCAACCGGCGCTGGGCGCGGCGGGCTGCGATGCCCAGCGTTTTTCACTGAACGCCTTCATGCGCGTCTCAATCTCTCCCCGCGGCGCGGATTGGCATTTGAAAACTGCGCCCAGGGCGATCCGGTCTTTCAACGCGGCGCAATGGCGGTATGCCACCGCCATTGCCTGGGGCGCGAGTTCGCGGATGTTGCCGTCAAAGTCCATCAGCCGGACCGACTCGACGACATCGAACGTCTGGCCGCCCATGGCGCCGGCATTCATCCGCAATGCGCCGCCGACGCTACCCGGAATGCCTTCCAGAAATTCCACGCCGCTTAAACCGCTCCGCCTCGCTTCCACCGCGACGTTCTTCAATCTCGCGCCTGCGCCACAGCGCAGGCGTTCGCCGTCCACCTCAATCCGGCTGAAATTCGCGTGCGCCAGGCAAATCATCACGCCGCGAAACCCGCCGTCGCGCACCAGCAAGTTTGAGCCGCGGCCAATCACAAAAAACGGCACGCCGCGCGCGCCGCAAAACTTCACAATGCCCGCCAAATCCATTTCCGAAGCCGGCTCGACGTACACATCCGCCGGCCCGCCGACGCGCAGCGTGGTGTGCTTCGCCAATGGCTCGTCGCGGCGGACAGCGGTGTCGCGCGAGAGACACCCGGCCAGTTCGCCGGCCAAATCGGTTTTGTTTTGCGCAGGCATTTCCAGAATGGTTTGGGTCGCGTTCATGCGGCGCAAACATGTTCCTGCTTCGGCTCGCCGGAGAGCGGTTGTGGGAGTTCCGCCTCCCGCCGGTTTTTTTTCGGCAGGCTGACGCTCGAACTCCAGCAAGCGCTCAAGATGTTTTCGGCAATTTGTTCCGCCGCTTTGGGCGAGTGCCATGGTACGAGCGCGGTTTGCATGGACATACGCGTGGCTTCATTTTCGGCCAGCTCGCGCAGCATGGCCGCCACTCTCTCCGGGGCGGCATCTTTCTGTTCGAGCAAGCGGGCCGCGCCGGTGGTCTCGAAGGCGCGCGCATTGTGGAATTGATGATTGTCCGCGGCAGCCGGAAACGGGACGAGCAGCGATGGCAGGCGCATCGCCGCAATCTCGGCCAGCGACGAAGCGCCGGCCCGACTCACGGCAACGGTGGCTGCGCCCAGTGCCAAATCCATGTCCGCGAGAAAGGGTTGAACGACGGCCTTCAAACTGCGTTCCGCATAGGCGCGCTTCACCTGTTCAAAGTGGGCCGCGCCGGTGAGGTGCAGCCATTGCCAGGTTGAATGGTGATCAGCCAACCCGGGCAGGGTGGCCAGTATGATTTCGTTAATACCGCTTGCCCCCTGGCTGCCACCCATGACCAAAATCGTCGGGCGGTTGGGATCGAGTCCAAGGGCAAGGCGGCATCGCTGGAGCCGGGGCTCGACGGAGACTCGTTCCGCCGAAAATTGCGGACGCACCGGCGTGCCCGTGTGGGTGACTTTTCCCACCCGCAACCGCGCAGCCGTCTCGGGAAAGCCGACAAATGCCTCGTTCACGAAACGAGCCAGGAACCGGTTCGCCCGGCCGGGAATGGTGTTGGATTCGTGCAGGAACGTTTTAGCACCCAGTTCCCTGGCCACGAAAATCGGTGGAGCACTGGTAAAGCCGCCCATCGCCAGAACGGCGTCCGGTTTGCACTGACGGAAAATTTTCCGCGCCATGAACAACGATTTTACAAAACTGACGGTGAAGGAAAAATAATTGCGATTTTGCAGGCCGACCGCCGGCAGGATAAAAATCTCCATGCCGCGGGCGGATTTCACCGCCTGCTGATCAATTTCTTTGGGAGAAACCAGCAAGGCGGTTCGGCAGCCGCGCTGGTTCAATTGCCCGGCGACGGCCAGTCCCGGAAAGAGATGCCCGCCCGTCCCGCCGCACGCGATGGCGACGAAGGGGGTTTTGGCTCCGGGCTGGGTCATGTGGATTGGGCGGAGGGAAGTTCGTCGGATCCGATGGCGGGGATTTTTTCGCGCGCCTGGGCATGGCGCGCAATGCTGAACAAAATTCCCACACAGGTCAACATGGCCATCAGGTTCGAGCCGCCATAACTGATGAACGGCAGCGGCAGGCCTTTGTTCGGCAGCGCGCTGGTGACCACGCCGATGTTAATCGCCGCCTGCAGACCGATCAACAGCGTGATGCCGGTTCCCAGCAAAAGGCCGAACGTGTCGCGGGCATTGAGCGCAATGTAAATTCCGCAAATCACGATGATGACAAAGGACAGCAAAATGAACAGCGTCGCCATCAGACCCAGTTCCTCACCGATGATGGAGAGGATGAAATCCGTGTGGTCCTCGGGCACAAAGCCGAGTTTTTGACGGCCGTTGCCGAGGCCGAGGCCGTTCCAGCCGCCGGAGCCGAGCGCGATCATGGCCTGATAAGCCTGGTAACCCACGCCGTCCTTGTGCTGTTCCAAATCCCACCAGCTGAAAATGCGCCTCAGACGCATCGGATCAAATAAAATGGAAATGGCCAGGGCAATCATCCCGAGGACGACCGGCGGGACAATGTATTTCCAGCGCGCGCCGGCCAGCAGCAACATGGCGCCGCCTACGGTAGCCAGCAGAATGGTCGTGCCGCGATCCGGTTCAACGAACACCAGACCGAGCACGAGCGCGATTAAAATGCCGGGCAACACAACGCCCCGGTTCCACGTGTGCATGTGTCGCTGACAATGGTGACCATACCAGGCCAGGATGACGACGAGGGCGAGCTTGGCAAATTCAGAGGGCTGAAAGCGCACGCCGTGGAAATCGAACCAGCGACGTGCGCCATTGATTTTCCGGCCGATGTGCGGCACCAACACCGACAGCAACAACAGCACGGCCAGAAGGAAAATCGGCCAGGCGAATTTTCGAAGCAGTTGGTAATCAAGAGTGGTCGCCACCACACAGAGGACAAAGCCGAACGCGCACCAGATGAGTTGCAACATCAGATAGTGCGCGCCGACCTGGGTCATGCTTGAGCTGTAAAGCATCACCAGCCCCAGCGCCAGCAGGGCGGCGACACAAAACGCCAACGTTGTGACGGCGAACTTCATGGCAACTTTTCAAACCAATGCCGGACGCAGTCCATGCGGCTATTGCGAACCTGACGTAGTGTTATCCGGCGCGGGCGCTGTGCCCGTAGGCGGCGGGACGGCAACCGGCGCCGGGGCCGGGGCCGCTTCGGCCTTCGCCGGAATCTTCAGCTTCTCACCAACTTTGATATGGGTCGTCGAAAGACCATTGGCAGATTCAATCGCCCTGATGGTTGTGCCGTACCGTTTGGCGATCTTTGACAACGTGTCGCCCGACTTGACGATATAGATTTCCTCACCACCGCCTGCGTTGGACACACCGGCCATGTCAGCAGCCGGCCCGGCAGCGCTGGTGGCACCCGGGATGGAAAGTTTTTGACCGACCTTCAATTTGGACGGGTCAACGGCGGGGTTGGCGGCTTCAATGGCCTTGATCGTCACGCCATTCTTCTTGGCAATTTTCCAAAGCGAATCGCCCTTGACCACGACATATTCCGCACCGGTGGTTTCCGGCACCACCGGCGGCTGGGCCATCGCCGGCGGCTGGACCGGCG
>DATEGR010000267.1:0-12207 GCA_035279985.1 Verrucomicrobiia bacterium | reverse complement strand
GTCGCTGGTTTCATCATCAGCGCTACGGCTGGTGCTGGCGCCCGGATACGACCTGGGCGCCGTCCTGGGTGCTCTGGCGCCATGACCGGGATTATTGTGGCTGGGCGCCATTGCCGCCCCATGCGGTTTATCAATCGGGGGTTGGGTTCGTTTATCAAGGACACGCGGTCAACGCCGGTTTCGACTTCGGTCTGAACGCGGGCGCCTTTACGTTCGTGGCAACGAAAGACTTCTGTGATCCGCATCCACGCCGTCATCGCATTCAGGCAGGAGAGGTAGCGCGGATTTACCACCAAACCACAATCATTAACAACGTCAGTTTTGACAGTCACCATCAGGGCATCGTTAATGCCGGCATCCCGCCGCATGACATTACCGCTGTCACCCGGCGGGAGATTCAACCGGTCACCATTCAGGCCAGGAATGGAAATGTTGCGTGGGGCGGCCGGCATGAACAATTTCAGCGCAACGGCAACACACTGGTCGTGAATCGTCCGCATTTCGTCGGTGCACCGGTTTTAACTGTGCATCAAGGAACTGCGCCAGCAACTAAACCCGGGCAAAAGGATTTTCAGCCGATCGTTCACGGGAATGCAAACAACGGGCCTGCGCACCCGGTAAATCCGGGCCAAAACAATGTTCCTCACCAGAATATCAACCAAAATCCGTATCAAAATTTTAATCGGACCCCGCCACGGGTGCCGCAGACCCAGCAACCGGGAGTCCAGCACGTCAATCCGCCTAACCCGCAGACACCCAATAACGGGGCCACCGCGCCGCCGCGAAATTACTCGACCTGGCCGGGTCAAAATCAGAAGCCAAACTACAATTATAACAGCTCCGGCAACCGGGTTTTGACGCCCCGGGCGCAGGGTTCCGAACAGCAATCGCCGCATGGTGCCTTCAATAACTCCCAACCGCAGGGAAACACCACGATGCCACCAGCTTATTCCAATCCCTCCGGCGCCAATCACTATTCTCCGCCGGTTGGGCAGCAGCAAAATAATTATACCCCGCCACCGAATGAATCCCGTAACAACAACCAGAATATCAATCGTTCTGATTCTCATTCCGAGTCATCACGGCAGGCGGTTCAGCCGCACTCGTCATCTCCATCTTCTTCGTCATCGTCGCAATCATCCGGTAAACCGGGCCAGAACCAGAACAACAGGCAGGGTGGACATTGAGGTTCCGCTGGTTTGAAGACGCCGGACGCTGGAAATCAGACGGCTTTTTTCTTTCGCAACTTTTCCGTGGGAGGCAAACTGGGCGCGTGGGCATCACCCGGCGGCAATACGAACAAATGCAGCAGCGCCTTGGCGGCGCCACTCCGCGCGCAGCGACCCCTGCCTTTGCTGCCAGCCTGCGTGCGCCGGCCTCCGCCCATCGTGTGATTCTCGGCGTGGACCCGTCGCTCCGCGGCACCGGCTACGGCGTCATTCGCCGGGCCAAACCTCACCCGGTCGTACTGACCCAGGGGACGATTTCCTGCCCACCAGCCTGGGAACGTTCCCGCTGCCTCGTCACAATTGTGGAAATACTGCGCGAGGTTTTGAAGCAACACCAGCCGACCGTCTGTGTCGTCGAAGGACTTTTTTACGCGCAAAACCTCCAAACCGCCATCGTGATGGGTGAAGCGCGCGGTGCGGCGTTGGCCGTCATTGCCGAAGCCGGGCTGGAAATTTTCGAAATCGCCCCGCGCAAGGTCAAACAAGCCATCGTTGGCTACGGCGCAGCGCAAAAATCCGCCATCGCCAAAATGGTCCAGCGGCTGCTCGACTTGCCGAAACCCCCTGCTCCCGACGCCGCCGATGCGCTGGCGCTGGCACTGGCGCACGCGCAGGAAAACGGTCGTTACAACCTCACGCCGGCAAAACGGGTATGATGAATGCATTCAGATATGCTGTTTTCCATTCCTGTCAGCCCTATGATGACTGCCATGGTGATCGTCCCCGTCATCGATATCGGCTTGTTCTGCTCTTTCCGCCACGGCAATAAATGAAATGATCGCCTTTCTCCATGGCAAACTGGTCGAGGCATTGCCCACGCAGGTCGTCGTGGCCGTGAACGGTGTCGGCTACGAAGTTCTGATTCCGCTGTCGTCCTTCGACAAATTACCGCCCCCCGGCCAGGATGTGAAATTGCTCACCCAACTGGTTATCCGCGAAGATGCACACACGCTTTATGGTTTCATGACCGCGGTGGAACGCGACTTGTTCCGCCTGCTCGTCGACACGGTCTCCGGCATCGGTCCCAAAACCGCGCTGAACATCCTGAGCGGCATGAACCCGGTGGCGTTCCGCGGCGCCGTGGCCGGCGGCGACGTAAAATCGCTATCGCAAATTTCCGGTGTCGGCCGGAAAACCGCCGAACGCATCGTCGTCGAATTGCGCGACAAAGTCGGCGTGGCCGGGGCGTGGGAAGCCGCCAGCGCCAAACACGCGCTCTCGCCCGATGACCAAAAAGTCAACGATGCCGTGCTCGCGCTCATGGCGCTCGGTTTCAGACAGGTTGAAGCGCACGACGCCGTCCGTGCCGCTCAAACGATGCTTGGCGCGAAGGCGACCGTGGAAGAGCTCGTACGGGCTTGCCTGAAAAAAGGAGCATGATGGATGCTGTAAATTCGCAACCACCGGCGCCCGTCACCCGCCGCCAGCGCCGGAAATCCGGCGTGATTGTTCCCAATTCGCCCGAATGGCATCAACGGCTCGGCGCCTGGATCCTTTGGGCCGCGCTGCGATTGGTTGCGGCGACGCTGCGTTATCGCATCAACGATCCGCACGGGTTCATGGTGGGGAAGGATTGCGGGCCGGCAATTTACTGCATCTGGCACAACCGCCTGGCGCTTTCCCTGAAGTTATATTTCACCTTCGGACGCCGGTATCACCAGGCCGCCGGGTTGGCGGGATTGGTGAGCGCCAGCAAGGACGGCGCGTTCCTCGCGGCGGTCCTGGAACGCTTCGGCGTGCTGCCGGTGCGCGGGTCCAGCAGCCGGCGCGGTCCGCAGGCGTTGCTGGAACTGACCACGTGGGCCGAGCGCGGTTACGACCTTGCTATCACACCCGACGGCCCGCGCGGCCCGCGTTACGTGGTCCAGGAAGGCGCCATGTCGCTGGCACAAATAACCGGCCTGCCGGTCGTACCCGTGTCCTATTCCTTGAAATATAAAATCCAGGCGAAAAGCTGGGACCGTTTCCAGATCCCCTTGCCCTTCACACTTTGCGAGGTCACCGCCGGACGCGTCTTCCGTGTCCCCCGCGAGGCGAGCGATGCCGAGCGCGAGAGCTTGCGCCGGCAGCTCGAAGCCGAAATGATCGCCATCTCAGAGGATTGAGATTCATTTACGATTTATGATTTGCGATTTAAGATTTAATTCCAATGGGGTCGCCGTCCCGAGACTATCATCAATCATCAATCGTAAATCATAAATGGCTGCGACATGATCGCCCGCGTCAGTCTCGAAATTGCACTCCGCAAGGAGTTCGATTATGTGATTCCGCCGGGCCTGGCGGGACTTGAGGTTGGCAGCCGCGTGCAGGTGCCCTTCGGCGCGCGGAAGGTCCTGGGCACCGTCACCGCGCTGGCCGAGGAATCGGCGGTGACCAAACTCAAACCGATTCTGAAAATCATCGGCGCGCAGACGATGGTGACGCCGAGGGTGCTCAGGCTGGCACGCTGGATGGCCGATTACTACTGTTGCGCGCCGGAAATTGCGTTGAAATCCGTCCTGCCCGAAGCCGTGCGCAAGCAGGAGGCAGGCTGGAAGAAACAGTTATTCGTTCGCACGCTGACGGTGGGCGGCGAATTTCCGAAATTGCCGAAACGCCAGCAGGAAGTCTGGAATATCATTGAGGAACGACGCGAATTGCCGCTGACGGAACTGGTGGAACTGGCCGAAACCACCGCTGCCACCGTCCGCAAACTTGAAGACCGCGGTCTCGTGGAAATCACCGCGGAAATTTCCGAGCGCGACCCTTACGCGCGGGAACATATTCTGCCCACGCAACCGTTGCCCCTGAACCCGGCCCAGGGAAAGGCGTTAAGTGAAATTACGAAGGCGATGAATGTTGTGTGTAGCACCCGCGTCCCGCGGGTGGAGCCGGGCGTCGCGCCCGGTTCCCGTACGGCGACAAGTTCTCTGCTTGTTACAGAACCCACCGCCCGTAAACGCAATCTCCCACACTTCGAGATTCCCGGCTTTACCTACCACGTCACTTGGCAGACGCACAATAAGCTGGTTCTTTCACCTGAAGCCCGCGCAAAGACTTTGGAAGCCTGCCATTTCTGGCACGGAACAAAAATCAAATGCCTCGCGGCATGCGTGATGCCGAATCATGTTCATTTGCTGGTGCAGCCGCTCCCGGTTCAGGAAACTGGTGAAGAAGGTGTGCATTCGCTTTCAGAGATTTTGCACAGCATCAAATCCTTTTCCGCGCACGAGGTAAACAAGGCAATGAAGCGCTCGGGTCCGGTTTGGATAGATGAATCCTTTGACCGAATGATTCGTTCGGAGGCTGATTTGCACAAAACGTGGGATTATATCTGGGATAATCCACGCAAGATTGGATTGGTCGGACCGATGGAGGAGTACCCTTACATTTGGATGCCTGGCTCGGCCAACACGCCTCCGGGTGTCCGGCGCGACGCCGGACACGACCCGCGCGACGCGGGTGCTACACGACAGGATTCGGACGTCTCTGGAAAAACTTCGACCTTCTTGTTATATGGCGTGACAGGTTCTGGCAAAACCGAGGTTTACCTCCAGGCCCTCGCGCATGCACTCGAACAGGGCAAGGGTGCCATTGTGCTCGTACCGGAAATCTCGTTGACACCGCAAACCGTCGAACGGTTCAAGGCGCGGTTCAGTTCCGGCCGGCTCCAGACGCTGGTTGCAGTTTTGCATTCACATCTCTCGGCCGGCGAACGCCATGATGAATGGCACAAAATTCGTCAGGGCCGCGCCCGCATCGTCATCGGTGCGCGCTCGGCCATCTTTGCGCCCGTCGAGCCGCTGGGTCTCATCGTTGTGGACGAGGAGCACGAACACACCTACAAGCAGGAGGAAGCGCCGCGTTACCATGCCCGCGACGTGGCCATCATGCGTGGCCGGATGGAAAACGCCGTTGTCGTGCTCGGTTCCGCCACGCCGTCGCTCGAAAGCTATTACAATTGCCAAAGAGGCAAATACACGCTGCTCGAACTGCCCGAGCGCGTGGACAATCAGAAAATGCCGCGTGTCCGCGTCGTGGACATGCGGCAGGCGGCCAAAGAAAAAGGGCCGCCGATTTTCTCGCCGCAACTCAAGGAAGCCATCACGCAGCGGCTGGAAAAGCATGAACAGACGATTTTATTTTTGAACCGGCGCGGCTATTCAACGGCGTTGCAGTGCCCGAAGTGCGGATTCGTCGCGAACTGTCCAAATTGCAGTCTGGCGCTGACCTACCATCGTATCGAACAAAAACTTTCCTGCCATATTTGCGGTCACAGCGAGAAAGTTCCGTCAGTCTGCCCGAATGAGAAATGCAGGAACCCGGCCATCCGTTTTGCCGGCACCGGCACGCAAAAGGTTGAGGAAACGTTGGCGAAACTTTTCCCGGGTGCGCGCGTTCGGCGCATGGACGCCGACACCATGAAGCGCAAGGACGATTACCGCAAAACCCTCGGCGATTTTCGCGCCGGCAAGACCGACATCCTGGTCGGCACCCAGATGATTGCCAAGGGACTGCATTTCCCGAACGTGACGCTTGTCGGCATCATTTACGCCGACCTCGCGCTGCATCAGCCCGATTTCCGGGCGGGTGAGCGGACGTTTCAACTGCTCACCCAGGTCGCCGGGCGCGCCGGCCGGGGCGACGTTGAAGGCGAGGTGTTTGTGCAGGCCTTCACGCCGTTTCATCCGGCCATCCAGTATGCGCGCCGCCATGATTTCACGGGATTTTACGAACAGGAAATCGAGTTCCGCGAACAACTGAAGTATCCGCCCATCAGCCGTGTGGCGCTGCTCACGCTCAAAGGCCGTAACGAGGACAAGGTGAAATTCTCCGCCGGGCATTTGAAGCGCGAATTGGAGAAGAACCTGATGGGTGTGGAACCCCTCTCCCGTCCTGCGGATACCCTCTCCCCGCCCGGCGGGGAGAGGGATGGGGCGAGGGGCGCGTTCAAGGATTTGGTTCTGTGCGGTCCGGCGCCGGCGCCCTTGCTGCGCGCGGAGCAATATTATCGCTACCAAATCATGCTGCGGACGCGCGCGATGAGCAAACTCAGCCAGGCGCTGGCAAAGATCATAGAGACGCTGGCACTACCGGATGACGTGACGCTGGCCGTGGACATTGATCCGGTGAACCTCGGGTAGCATCTGTGGCACAGGCCTCCGGCTTGTCGGCTCCGGTGCCCCCCACTGAAAACTGATGGAAGGAAGTTCGGCGCCGACGAATTCTGCCAGCAAGACGCGGGTCCTGCCATAAATTCACCGTGCAGCCTTTATTCCCCTTTGCCACAAATCAAAATGATAGAGCGCAACGACGACGAGGGAGTGGCCGATTTTTTCGTCGGCGACGAGTTTTGGGAGTTCTGCCACCGGCACCAGCCGCGTTACCAGATCCTCGGCATGATCCCACTCCACTTTGTGCTGCAACCGGCAGTTTTCAATCAGCACGGTGTAAGTGATGTTGCTTAAGATCGCCGGGTTGGACCAGATTTTGCCGAGCAGACGCGCCTTCTCGCCTTCGTAGCCGGTTTCCTCGCGCAACTCGCGTATGGCGGTCGCCACCGGGTCGGCCTCGCCCGCGTCCATCATGCCACCGGGAATCTCCAGCTCCACGGTGTTCGAGCCGTGCCGGAACTGCTCGACCATCACGAGCTTCTGGTCGGGCGTGACGGCAATGACGTTGACCCAGTTGACGCTGTCAAGGACGAAGAAGTCGTGTTCCTGGCCGGTTCTTGGCGAAATGCTGATTTCCGAACGCAATTTAAAGATGCGAAAATCACCGATGGGCGTTGAGCGGACTTTTTTCCAGGGCCTGATCATTTACGATTTATGATTTACGATTTACGATTGACGTCAACACAAACCGCTTCCCCGGCGAAGGGCAATCATAAATCATCAAACGTAAATCATAAATTCTTTGGCGCCGCCCAACCCTGACGCATGAGATTCAGCAAGTGGTTGAGTGCTTCGTCGTAAGTGCGGCCTTTTTGTTCGGCCAGCTGGCGGGCGCGCTTGTCCAGTTGCGCAGCCATCCCGGCGGATTTTTCGGCGGGACAGCCGAGCGCCACCAGGGCCTGGGCCAGTTCGGGAATTTCCATAATACTGCAGCAGCGGGTGTCAGTCCGCCCCAACTTTGGACAAAATTCAAAATGAGCCGACTCACGTCGGCTGCTACAAAATCATTTCCCGGTGTCGGCGGGAACGATTTTGATGCTGACGACACCGACGCGCTTCTGCGGTTTGCTTTGCTCGCCGGAACCGCCGGAGCCGACCGGCGTGCCGGCGATCTTTGCCAGCACCTCATCCCCTTTGACCAGTTTGCCGAACGCCGTGTATTGGCGGTCGAGGAATGAAGCATCGCCGTCGCAGATAAAAAATTGGCTGCCGGCGGAATCAGGATTCGCGCTGCGCGCCATGGAAATCACGCCTCGCTGGTGAGAGCGGTCGTTGAACTCAGCCTTGATCTGGTAGCCTGGCCCGCCCGTGCCCCAATGACTTTCCCGGGTGGCGTCCTTGGTCAGCGGGTCGCCGCCTTGAATCATGAAACCCTTGATAATGCGGTGGAAACAGGTGCCGTCGTAAAAACCCTTTTGGGCGAGGGTCTTGAAATTCTCGACGGTCTTGGGTGCGACGTCGGGCCAGAATTCAATGACCATTTCGCCTTCGGTGGTGGTGATGTGGGCAAGTTCGCTCATAAATAATTATCTGATTGGGTCGTTCTTGGCGGGCAATTCCATCGACACGATGGTTGCGGACTTGATGTAATCAAGCTTCGGAAAATCCTTTTTCAAGTAGGCATTGCCTTCCATCTGAATCCGACCCTGGTCCGGCCCGCGGCCGTTGGGCGCGCCTTCGCCATATTCCCCGTTAATCTTGTCCACCACGTCCATTCCCTTGATTACCTTGCCGAACGGCGAGAACCCCATGCTGTCGAGATTAACGTTGTCACCGAAGTTGATGAACAACTGAGTGGTTCGTGTGTTGGGGCCGGCGGTGGCGAAGGTGATGGTCCCGCGTGTGTTACTGCCCTTGACAGGATCATCGGGAATTGACGCCTCACGCCACTTCGCCGAGACGTTCGGGTCGCCGTGGATGCCGAACTGGCACATGAAACCGGGGATCACACGGAAAAAGGCCACGTCCGTGAAGTAGCCGGAACGAACCAGGTTGTAAAAGCGGTCCACCCCATTGGGAGCCAGCGATCGGGTGACTTCGATGGTGAATTTCCCCTTGGTCGTGTCGAACTGTGCCTCGAACGTTCCGGGCGCCTTCGCGGTGAGTTTGGCGGGATCGGCAAAGCCTGGCGAGACGGACGCAGGTTTCACCGTCAGGTTGGTATTTTGTGCTGTGGCCACGCCAAGGGCGGCGAACACTCCGAGCGCACAGAGCCGGTTGATCATTTTCATGGCCGGAGAATTTTCCACGCGAGCGGCGAAAAGTCACGCCCGGAATTCATCCTATTTCATTGAGCGGGTGATGAGACTGCCGCGCCCCCGCCGGCGTGAACGGATCAGCGCCAAAATTATCACCAGGACTGCAACCACCAGCAGCACCCCGCCTATGGCCAGCGCGCCGTTGCGGCTCAAGCCGGAATTCTCCTCGGTTGGCGCCGAAGCGTTGGTCTGCGTCTCTGCCATTTTCGGCGGCGTAGTGTTTGTTGGACTGGCGTTGGTCGGGCTGGGTGGAGCTTCAACCGGCGGCGACTTCGATTCCACCCTGGCCGGCGCCGGATTGGTCAAAACCGAGCGAGCCGGGATCGCGGGAAGCAGATTGGTGCCGACGTTGGTGCCAATAATCACGAGCGGCGGTGTGGTGATGACCGGTGACGGGGGTGGCGGTACTGCCGGTGGCCTGGTTTCGGCCGGCGCGGCGGGTTGAGGCGGCTGAGGCAAGGGCGGAAATTCAGGGAAATTCACCCCAATGGCCGAAGAATTCACAGTAAAGCCAGTGTATTGGCCAAATTGCGCACGCAGGACCACGATAAACGTCTGGTTCGCCTTCTTCAACGCGCTGACATTTCGCTTTAACACGGAGTTGATGGCATTGTCATAGGGCGTGCCCTTGATTGCCTCATCGCCGGCGCAGAAAATCAGTACCGTCAACCGCTCCGAATTCTGCGCGAGACTGTTGACCTCCGGCATGAGCACATCAAAGCGGGCAATTTTTGCATAGTGCTGGCGTGCCACAAAGTTGGTGATTTGGGACGCAATCATCGCCGCGTTTTGGGGCAGCCAGCCTTGCAACGGAATTTCCCCCTTGCGCAATTTGCGGTCAAATGCCCACACACCGATGGTGTCCCCCGACCGCAATTGCCCATTCATCATGGAAAAGAACAGCCGTTCCACCGTGTATTGCGCCGCCGGCACGCGCGTTTTCATCGCCGATGACGTGTCAAAAACGAGCAAATAACGGCTGTCAACGCTGCTCACCGCCGGTTGGGCCGGCGCGGCCGAAATCAGAAAAAGTCCGGTGCCCAACCCGGCGGCGATTCGCATGCACAAAGCAAATCGGTTTGAAAATATTCGACTGTTCATCGGCTTTTTACTTTTTTTGTGGGCGGCTGAAATGATTTCGCTCCGCCTGATTATGGTTTCGTAATTCGTCCCTTAATTCCGCCAGCGCATTCTCAATCATGCGAATGAAGTTCGTGCAACTTGCCGTCATGGCACCCATGCCCGCAACCGTGTCGCGTTCGGCATGGTCATCCGTCACCACGAGCACTTCGCCATAGGTCTGAAACCGGTGCGCCGCCCGCTCGATCATTTGATCGGCGGTCTGGCCCGCGCGCGAAAACAAAACTTCCACCGCTGTATTCGATTCACCTGACGGCGTGCCGGGCCGCGCGCCCGCGCCATCAAAAAAAACCACAATTGGTTCGCCGGTGGCATCGTGGTAGCGTGTCAGGACATGAATCAGTTCGTCCCGCGCGCGCGCCGAATGCCGGGGCCGGCCCGGAGCCAACTCCGGCCAGTTGTGCAACAGGCTATAGCCGTCCACCAGGATGCGCGCCAGCGCCATGCTCTGAACGTAGTCGAATAAGGTCAAAATCCAAAGCTCAAAGTCGTGACCGGCTTGACTTTGGACTTTGGACTTTGGACTTTAGGCTTGAATGACCGCTGCCAAATCCATTTTCCAGACTTCGAACCGTCGCATTGCTGTTGTCGCACTGGTCATCCTCGCCCTCGACCAGTTCACCAAATGGCTGGTGCTGCGGACGCTGCCGCCTTTCCACGAAAAAATCATCATTGATGGCTTCTTCAAATTCGTCCATTGGGGAAACACCGGCGCGGCCTGGAACATTTTCAGTGGCAACAATAACACGCTGATGCTGGTCGCGTTGCTGGCCCTGGTCGCGCTGTTTCTCACGCGGCATCATTTCGGTTCCGATACCTTCGCCGGCCAGATCGCTTTTGGACTGATATTTGGCGGCATCGCCGGAAATCTGGCCGACCGTTTGATCCGGCACGAAGTGGTGGATTTCCTCCGCTTCTACCTGCAGCAGCGTGGCGGCGACGAAATCGGTTTTCCCGCGTTCAACGTCGCCGACTCCGCAATTTGTACCGGCGTGGCGTTGATTTTTCTCATCACCTGGAGAAGCGAGCATGCGCTGAAGAAAAACGCGGAAACGTCGCTGTGACCGGCCGCACGGACAGTTTCGTGGTCGAGAAATCGCTCCCCGCCGAGCGGCTGGACGTGTTTCTCCGCCGGCGATTTCCCGCGGTCTCCCGGGTTGCGCTCAAGCGGTTGATTGAAGCGGGCCACGTGCGCCTCAACGGTCAGCGCGTCAAGCCCACCCACACGCCGCGCGCGGGTGAGGCCATCGAGGTCTGCTGGCCGGAACCTCGACCGGCCAACGCGCTGCCGGAAGAAATTCCGCTCGATATTCTTTTCGAGGATCCGTCGCTGCTGGTGCTGAACAAACCTGCCGGGCTGGTGGTACATCCTGCCGCCGGGCACGAGGAACATACGCTCGTCAATGCGCTGTTGCATCATTGCGGCGGCGAACTCAGTGGCATCGGTGGCGTGGCGCGCCCGGGCATCGTCCACCGGCTCGACAAGGAAACCAGCGGCTGCCTGGTCATTGCCAAAAATGATGAAACGCATATAGCGCTGTCCGCACAGTTCGCCGGGCGGAAGGTCAAAAAAATTTACAACGCCATCGTGTGCGGCGAACCGGCGCAGGCTGCGGGTGAAATCCGCGCGGCGATTGCGCGGCATCCCTCACACCGCAAACGCATGGCTGTGCGCGACGACGATTCCGGCCGCGCGGCGCACACCACCTGGCGCGTGCTTGAACGATTGAATTCAGCCGCGTTGGTGGAGGCACGGTTGCACACGGGCCGGACGCATCAGATCCGCGTGCATTTCCAGTTTCTCGGTCATCCGCTCGTGGGCGACGAAACCTACGGTGCGCGGCAAAACAGGAAGCTTACGGAATTGACCGGTTACCAGGCGCCGCGGGTAATGTTGCACGCCCGTGAGCTTTCCTTCATTCATCCGCGAACGGAGGAGTCTTTGAGCTTTGAAGCGCCGCTGCCGGATGATTTCCTCGAGGTCCTGAAATCGCTGCAGGTTTGAAGCGGCTGGTCTTCACAAAATGTATTCGCCTGGAGCGATAAATTCCCGCATGATTCGGGCGATGAAATCCATGACGGGCTACGGTCGCGGTGGATGCGCCCAGGACGGCTTCAAAATCACCGTCGAGTTGAGCGCGGTGAATCGCCGGCAATCCGAGATTTCCCTGAACCTGCCGAGGGAATTGGAGATGCTCGAAGCGCCCATGCGCGATGCCATCAATGCCAGGATCGCACGCGGCCGCGTCATGGCGCGGGTTTCGGTCCACGCGGGCGGCGACAAACTGTCCGCGCGGATGCACATCAACCTGCCGCTGGCCCGGGCTTACACGACGGAACTCAATCGTCTCGCCAAACAACTCAAGCTGGCCGGCCAGGTGACGCTGGACCAGTTGATTCGCGCGCCGGGCGTCCTGCAAACGGACG
>DATEGR010000266.1:0-10946 GCA_035279985.1 Verrucomicrobiia bacterium | reverse complement strand
CCGACTCACGTCGGCTGCTACACATTGCGCCGCTGCTCATTGCCGCCAGTCGCACGGTGGTTCTGGGCGCCTGTTGGAGTTCAAGCTTTAGCTTGTCCGGGCGTGGAAACACGCTAAAGCGTGAACTCCAACGGGTTTTTGTTCTTGTCTATTAACGTAGCAGCGGATGTCAATCCGCTCATTCTCATCTCGCAGAAGATAGAGCCGACTGACGGGCGTGTTGCCCAAATGGAACGGACCGTGGGTGTCCCACCCGCAGCGCCCGGATTGCCGAATGCGTGTGCGAAATACCAAAGGTTTTTGGAGAGTTGAACCGGGTGCGGCTGGGACAGCCGCATTCCGCCTGTGCAAGAAACGAATTGGGCAACACGCCCCCACGTCGACTCCTGCAAAGACGGAGGTGCTCGTTTTGGTTTGGCGCTGATCATTTCTGCTCCAGTCGGTAGAAAGCAGTGGAGGCGCAAGACTCGGTCACGACGTAATTAGTGCCCACAAGCACCGGCGGATTGGTCAAAACCGACCAGCTATTGGTGCTGCACATGCCCGGTTGACAACAGAGTGTCCAATTGGTTCCCGCTATACTCGGCCAACTGATTTGCACGGTGTTGGTGGCGGTGAGCTGGATGCTTAACCTGGGCGGTGGCAATTGCGGTGGCGGATCGGACAGGGTCACGCTGGGAGCAATCGTGAGGCCGACCGGCCCGTTCAAGCCGGAGACATAAGTGGTCTGCGTGCCGTCCGGGGCGATTTTGTAAATGTTGCCGCTGCTGCGGTTGGCCTCGTAAAGATTGCCGGCGTCGTCAAAGGCCATGCCGCCGGTGCCGTTCAAGAGCAGATTGCCCGCCGCATCAAAGGCCATGCCGAAGAATCCGCCGTAGTATCCTGCTTGCAGCGTCTCGTAAGTGCGCGACGAACCGTCCGGAGCATACTCAGCTATAATGTCCTGGGGACCGCCGTTGGGTGTGTTGAATGTCCAGGTCGTGAAATAGAAATTGCCGGCGTTGTCGAAAGTTTCGGCGCTGGGATACGACGCATACAAGGGCGTCGTGGTGAAAACACTCCGTGTGCCGTCCGGCGTGAACTTGTAAATGACATTGGCGCAATCGGCAAACAGGTTGCCGGCGTTGTCGAAAACCAAGCTGTAGGCTGAACAGGCGTTGGAAGAATTGTTGAAAGCGCTCTGCGCGCCATCGGGCGTGAATTTGTAGATGATGCCGGGACTGTATTCGGACGCAAAGAGATTGCCGGAACGGTCAAAGGCCAGACCATAAAATGCGTTCGTGGCGGTGGCGAAGATGCTTTGCGTGCCATCGGGCGCGATTTTTATGATATTTCCGTTCGAATCCGACACAAAGAGCGTCGGACCCGGCTCGGCATTGGTCACCGACAACGTGACCGGGCCGGAAATGGCCTGGTTGCCGGCCGTGTCCTGGGCGAGGGCGGTTAAAATGTGCGTGCCGTTGGTGACGCTCGCCGTGTTCCACGCCACGGTGTAAGGCGCATTCGTTATCGTCCAGCCGAGATTCACGCCATCCAGTTGAAATTGAACATAGGCCACGCTGGTATCATCCGTCGCGTCCGCCGACACGCTGACCGTCCCGGAAACCTTCGCATTATTGGCCGGCGCAGTAATATTGACGACGGGCGGCGTGGTATCCGCCGGGTCACCGTTGGCCACGCTCACCGTCACGGGAGCGGAAACGCCTTCGTTGCCGGTTGCGTCCCACGCGAATGCCGTCAGCGTGTGCGCGCCGTCGGTCGCGGTCGTTGTGTTCCATGTCACGGCGTAGGGCGTGGCCGTGAGCGGTGCTCCGAAATTCGTGCCGTCGAGCTGAAATTGGACGGCGGTGATGGCTCCATTGTCCGCCGCGTTCACCGACACGGTGACGGTGCCGGAAATCATCGTGTTGTTGGCAGGCGAAGCAATGGTCACCGTCGGCGGATTGGTGTCCGACAGGTAGGCCAGACCCAACAGACCGCCGAGGCCGATACCGCTGGCGAAGGTATTCAAAAACGCGCCCGTCCGGCCATCGTATCGCAAAATGGAACTGCCGCTGGTGGTATAAAAATTTCCATCCGGTCCGAACGCCATCCCGGAACCCAATCCGGCATTGCCGGGCGGCACGAAGTAGCCAATGAACTGGCCGGTGTGGCCGTCAAATCGCATCACGGCGTTGGAGCTCGCGGAATAGACGTAAAGATTTTCATCGGGGCCAAAGAGGAGATTCGCCGCGTCCGGGACGCCGTTGGTGCCGAGCGGCACGAAGGTGTCCATAAAATCGCCGTTGGTTCCGTTGTAGCGCACGACGCCCAGGTTGCTGTCGGCAACATACAGGTTGCCGTCCGGTCCAAACGTCATGTTGTTGGGGCTGACGCTGCTGACGAATACTCCGAGATACGCGCCGTTGGTTCCGTTGTAATGTACGATGTGCGAGTAGTAATTGTCGGCGATGTAAAGGTCCCCGGCTGCGTCAAAGGTCCAACTGCCCGGCTGCAACAAATTTCCGTTTTGAAATGGCCCCAGGTTAAAACCGCCAACTTCGCCGTTGGTGATGCCGTCGAGGGTGTAAACTTCCAGGTCATCTCCCGTGACGTCCCCGCCGAGCTTCAAGACCGAACCACCTCCATTCGGCGCGCGGTTCATGGCCATCCACTGTTGATGATCGGGAGGCAAGTTGGCAAATTGGCCGGAGACGGCGCCGTTGGTGTCAGCGAGCCACCAGATATTGTTCTCACCGTCCAGCGCCAGCCACTCGGAGTGGGCCGTCGGCGCGCTGGCGAACCAGAGAACATTCAGGACGCAAAAAATGAGTGATGGAATTGACTTTCGAAGTTTCATAAACGCTGGTTTCGTCATATAGCTATTTCGACCGCAACGTGGATTGTAACCGCTATGAGCTTGGCGCATAGTTGGGTGAAAGCCGCAAATGTGGCGGGAATGAGACCTGATATACCGGCGCCGGCCTTGTAGGACGAGAGTCTGAAGCGGCGCAAGGATGGACTACAAGCGCTTCTGGACAACTCGGGTATTCACCCTATTTCACCCCGGTTGGACACCTGACAAGATGCCTATCGTACAACCGGGTGTTTGAGGAACCGCTCGCCGGTCTTCGCAAACACCTGTGGTTGTTACGATAAACAAGGAGAACAACAAAAGGAGTAAAACGTATGAAAGGAAGTAAACTATTCATTGTGGCCGCGGCCATCGCTGTTGCCCAATTCGCCATGGTAACCGCCAGCAACGCCCAGGAGTTTTACAGGGCTTTTGTGAGCGCAGTCAGCATTTCCACCAACAGCAACGGTGGCCTGACTTACCACCTGTTCGGGAATCGGGACCTCATCCACAGTTGCGCCAGCCAGATGGGCCTCACCAACGATATGGGGCTGTCGGTTGTCTATGACCGGACGGCCGACGCCATTGAGGTGGTGAGCGGGACCAACGACACGGTGCTTTGCACACCGCTGACCTTTGGCAACGGCGTTTCCTTGAGCAACACCAACGGCACGATCATCCAGCGGTTGGCGTTCGTTTCCTGGGAAGGCAGCGCAACGGCCAACGGCACCCTGGCAGCCACGGAAGGGTTTGGATATTCCACCAATAATACTCTCACCTTCTTCAGTCTTCACGGACAATTGCAGTTCGCCGTGCCTGGCGACGGCACCAACGCGCCGGTGATTTACCGGGGTAGTGTCATCGCCGGATCAAGTCTGTTTGATGAATTCGAACAGACAGGGCCGACTGCAAGTCCATCACCTTGGAGTGCGTCACCATGGCAGCATTAAAATTGATTCCCACGCCTTTGTAATTTAGCAGGGAAACGGGGCCCGGTGCGGAGGAGCCGGGCCCTCATTTTTCCTTTCCAAGCACTCTCAGTGCGCCGGCCCGCCACCGATGCTGACACCCACCGGCACCACATTGCGCGACACCGCGCGCGCGCCTTCGTTGATCGCTACCGTGCTGACGAACGTGTTCAAGATCAAATTCGCGTAGCGTTCCAGCGTGCGATACGGCGTGAACGGCACATAAACAATGTCACCCGGTTCCAGCAGCACATCCGGTGACCGGCCTTTGACGATGGCGTTGTAGTCCACCACGGCGATTTTTGGTTGTGCCAGCGAACCGCGCACAATGGCCACGTGTGAAAGGTAGGCATATTTAATGGTTCCCTGCGCGTCGGCAATTGCCGAAATCAGCGAAACCCGGTCCCGATACGACACCGACCGCGGCTGCAGGACCGCGCCAAGCACGTAAACCTCCCTGGCGGTCGCCGAGGGGACATAAACGTAGTCGTCCGGCTGCAGGTAAATGTTCTGCGACATGTCGCCTTCCCGCAACAGCCGGTAAAAATCCACCGGCAGGATTTTTCCATTGCGCATCACGAAACTGTGGTGCAAATCCGCGACGTCCTGCGAAAGGCTGGGCGCAACCGGTCCACCGCTCAGCGAGGCCAGCATCGTCGGTGAAGTCGTTCCGCCCGCTTCGGCGAGCGCCCCGAGCAGGGTCGTCGGGGCGGTCAGCGGATAAATTCCAGGCGCGTTCAGACGCCCCAGCAGCCATATCTGCCGGCTCGACACGCCGCGCAACGTGACATTTACCTCCGGCGGCTGGCGCATGAATTGGGTCAATCCCTTTTCAAGGAGCGCCTTGGTTTCCGGCAACGTCAGTCCGGCCACGTCGAGTCCGGGCAGAAGGTTAAAATAGATTTTGCCGTCCGGTCCGACCGTCGCCTCGGTGCGCGTGGTGATATCACCCGGTATTTCAATTTCCAATTGATCGCCGGGTCCCAGAATGAAGTTTCCCGCCGGCGGCTGGAGCAAATCCGCGTCCACCGGGTTAGTGGTGGTGACGGTCGTGAGGTTGGTCAGAGCGGCCAGTTTTGCCGCGCTATCGGCCTGCGCATTAAAGAGCGGGCCGGTGTCCGCACATCCGGACAAAAGAATCAGCGCTGGCAGGAACCCGGCCGCCAGAAAGAAGTGGTTCGAGAAGAAACATCCAACATTCAACATCCAACATCGAACAACAAATGATGGTCCATTTGGAGGTTCTTTGGATGTTGGGCGTTGGATGTTGGATGTTCGATGTTTATTCACTCGTTTTTACTGGATGATGGGCGTCGTAATCAGCGGCCCGGCGTGGATGTCCGTCCAGGTGATGATGGCCGATTGCACAAACGCCGTGGCCGCGAGATCGAGAACGTCCTCCGCCCTGGCCCACGGACGGTAATGCACATAAACGATGTCATTCGGTTCCAGCTTGAAGTCTGGTGTGCGCGCCGACAGAACGTCCCTGGCGTCGACAACAAATGTTTGTGGATGGCTCAACGAACCGCGGATGACCAGGACTTTTTGCTGCCAGGCGCGTGGCGTGAAGCCGCCCTGTTCGGCGATGGCACTCACCGCGGACAGGTTTGCGTTGTAAGGCGCGGCGCCGGGTGTCAACACCTCGCCGACGACATAGACCTGCTTCAAATCGGCAGGCGGAATGAACAGATAATCGCCCGGCGCGAGTGAAATATTTTGTGAAAGGTCGCCCTGCAGAAACAGTTTCTCGAAATCCACCGGCATCCGCCGGCCTTGACGCACGAGAAAGGCGCGTGGCAAATCCGCCAGTTCAACGAGGTCCCGCTCCTCCACCACGGTTTCAAATCCGCGCGCGCGGGCGATGGCCTCGACAATGGTCGTCGGCCGGTCCAGCGTGAACGCGCCGGCGCGCACGACGCTGCCCAGCAGGAAATATTTTTTACTGTTGAAGGCAACCGGCGTGATAATGCTGCGCGGCGCGCGGCGGTATTTCGCCAGTTCCTCGTCGAGTTTCGAGCGCAATTCATCAATCGTCAGGCCGGCGGCCATTACGTCCTGCGCTTCGAGATAGCTCACGCGGCCGTCCGGGCCGATGGGCACGTTCAACTCGGTCAGCGTCGGCTCGCCGTAGAGTGAAAAATTCAAAATGTCGCCCGCGCCGAGCGTGAAATGCCGCTGCCAGTCCGCGCGCGGCTCCGTCGGCACAGCCGCAGCGGCAAGGTTGGTTTCTGCGATTTGATCGGTTGCAGCCGGCAAGGCGGGATTGTCCGCCGCGTGAAGAACCGAAAGATTCAAGGCGATGAGGAGGGCGGCGCCGTTAAGCCAGCGGCTGAACCGTTTGCGCAGGGCGGACTCCGGTGCGCGGTTGAGCACCGCGCCGGCCAGGTGGCAGCGCGCGTGGCGGAGGATGTCCAGTTGCTCGCTGGTCCGGGCGGCGGTGGCCTGGCCGCTGGCTGTCAGCCAGACCACATTCGGCAGATTTTCCGCCAGCAACACCGATTCCGGTACGGACGCGGGAGGCAGTTCGACCAGAATGACAATATTGTCGATCTGTGCCCAATGTTGCAACGCATCCTGCCATTGCTTGCGGCGTTCGAGGTTCCAGACCCAGCCGGGCAGGGGAATGTGCACGACCGGTTGGGAATTCGGCCCGGTTAATTTCTCGGTCACCTCCGCCGGCGTCGCCAGGATGTTCGCGGCCGGCGCCGGCGCCATGGAAATTTCGGAGGCTGCGGAATCGGGATTCGCAATTTCAGCCGTCGATTTGCCGGCCGCGCCATTCCCCAGTTCCTTTCGCGCTGCCAAATTACGTGGCGATGGCCGGGTGGCAATGGTCAAGACCCGGAAGCCGAGCAGGCTGGCGGCTTCCGCCAACATTTCGACCCACGTTGAACGCCCCTCGCCGCTGCCGGCCGAGGTGATGCCGACCACCAAGCCATGATTCGGCGATGGGCTCAACCGGCCCTGCAACCTGGTCCACGTGCGGAACGCCCATTCGTAGCGCTCGGTTTCACTCAGGCGGCTCAAATCGCCGCCGCCGGCCAGCACCGGCAGCTGGGTGACGCGTCGCACATCGGAGGCCGTCTTCAGCCGGTCGTCGGCTATTTCAATCAACAAAACCACCGCCGCCCCCCCGGCCACGCCGAACAATCCCGCCAGCAGACAAACCGCAAAAACCTTTGCCCGGCGGCTGTGGGCGACGACATCCTTGGAGACCGCCGGGGCCAGCAAGCGACAGAAGCCGGGCGGGTTGGCCTCAAAGGCCCGCACCGCCTGCCGCTGGTTGAGCAGGTCCAGACGGGTTTTTTCGAGCGCTTCAAGTTTGTCGCGAACCACCTCGGGATCGCTTTCGCCCGAACCAGCGGTGAAGGCGGACGGGTTCGTGGCGAGCCCCTGGCGGGCGGGCGCCAATTCCCTTTCCAAGGCCGCAATCTCCGCCCGTTTGGCCTGCACCAGCGGGTGCGCATCCGTGTACTTGGCCAGCAACGTGACCAGTTCGCCGCGCGCGGTTTGAAGTTGTTCGAGCAGCGGGCCGGCCGGCGCCGCCGCGTTGGTTTCAGAGGCCGGTCCCGGCAAGGCACCGGCCTGTTGGCCGAGTGTGGCAAGCTGAAGTTCGGTATTGGTCAATTGCCGCGAAAAAAACTCGTCCATTTCCGCGGCGGATTGGGCCTGCATTTTTTGTGTGAAGTGGACGGCCTCCCCCGCATACAGATTTGCCAGTTCCAACGCCCGCTGCGGCGTTTTGTCCGTGACCGCCGCGACAATGATGTCGCTGTTGTGATCGGGCATTATGCTCAGGCTTCCGGCCAGGGCCGCGGCCGAGACGGGGGGCCGGGCTTCCGCGCCCGCCGCCTGCAACAACTCCGGCGAGCGCAAGACGCCGACGAGCGTCTGGCCCGAAACTTCCCGCTGGCCGAACAATGCGATGGCACTCGGGGCGTTGTAGGAAATCAACTGTGCCGGGGCAGTGTAGGTGGAGTGCCAGTGGACAAGCCCAAACAGCAAGCCCACGGCCGCCAGCGCGCCGCCGGCCACGGCGGGCCAGCGCCAGCGGCGGAGCAGCGTTTCTGCGAACAACCAGAAATCCACCGGCGGCGGGGCGGCGGAGCCGTTTCGGCCCGCGGCGGCGCCGGGTGCGCCGTTCCGTTTCCCCGGGTTGGGCCTGGAATCAGTTTGTTCGTTCATGCGATTTGACGCCGGGTCGGAGAATGCATCGGTATGAAAAAATTTCGTTCACCTTCTATAACAATAAAACCACCCGTGCCGTTTGAATAAGTGGGTAAAGACCCGTGAACGAGGGCGGAAAAGACCCCAGCTGGATTTACGATTTACGATTTGCGATTGGCCAATCAGCGCGGTTTGCGCGCACCAATCATCAATCATAAATAATCAATCAGAAATAATTTCAATCCACCAGGCCTTTCTGAAGAGCGTAGTGCGTCAGTTCGGCATTGTTCTGCATGTCCATCTTTTCCAGCACGCGGGCGCGGTAGGTGCTGATGGTTTTGACGCTCAGGAAAAGTTCCTGGGCAATCCGGCTGACGGTTTTGCCGGAGGCAATCATCCGCAGCACCAGAAATTCGCGGTCGGACAACCGCTCGTGCGGCGCTTTCTGCACGTCCAGATCGAGATAGGACGCCATGCGTTCGGCGAGTGACGAGCTGATGTAACGTCCGCCCCCCACTACTTTTTCAATGGCGCCCACCAGTTCGTTGCCCGCGCTTTCCTTGGTCAAATAACCGGCCGCGCCGGCCTTGAGCATGCGCACGGCGAATTGGTCTTCCGGATGCATGCTCAGGACCAGCACGGGCATTTGCGGACGCAGCCGCTTCATCTCCTTCAATGCCTCCAGCCCGCTCCGACCCGGCATCGTGACGTCGAGCACGGCCACGTCCCATTTTTCCCTGGTCACGCGCGCCAGGGCTTCCTGCGTGTTGCGCGCCTCGCCGAAGACGGCCCGTTTGAAACGGTCAGCGAGGATGAGTTTCAGTCCCTGCCGCACGACGGCGTGGTCGTCGGTTAAAAGAATTTTCATGTTCGTTCCATTTCCCTTTTCCGCGCGCCGGATTTTTCGCCGGTTGCGGAATACGTACGGTGACAGTGGTGCCCTGGCCCGGTTCGCCGTGCAGGCGCACCTCACCGCCCATCAACGAGGCCCGCTCGCGCATTCCGAGCAGGCCGATGGATTTGGTGTTGTGGATTTCCGCCTCGGAAATTCCGCGGCCGTTGTCCTTCACCACCAGGATGAGGTAATCACTCATCTCCGCGAGGCGCACCTCGACCTTCGTCGCCTTCGCATGCCGGATGACGTTGGTGAGCGTTTCCTGAAAGATACGGAAAAACGCCGTGTTCAAATCCTGGTCCCACAACGTTTCCCGGACGGCTGATTTAACGTGGCAGTGAATGCCCGTTTGGGTTTCGAATTGTTGCGCCTGCCATTCGAGCGCGGCGAGCAGCCCGGCGCTGTCGAGCACGCCGGGCCGTAATTCAGTGGCAATCCGGCGCACGGTTTGAATGGTCTCGTCAATCCGCCCGGACATGATGCTGGTTTTTTCGTGAAGCGTTTTCATGTCTTTCGGCAGCCGCCCGCACAGCCATGCCAGTTGCAGCTTCAATCCGGTCAGTGCCTGTCCCAATTCATCATGTACCTCCCGCGCGATGCGGATGCGCTCCTCCTCGCGGATGTGTTGGAGATACACCGACAAGGCGCGGAGTTGCTCGTGGGACTGCCGCAACTGCTCCTCGGCCCGCCTCCGTTCCCGTCGCTCCTCCATCTCACGCAGCGCACGTTGCAGCGATGGCACCAGCCGGTTCAACCGGTGCTTGAGCACGTAATCGGTCGCACCCTGCTTGAGCGTTTCAATCGCCACTTCTTCCCCCAGGGTGCCGGTGACGAATATAAATGGTGCGTCCGGACATTTTGCCCGCGCGATGGCCAGCGCCGTGTAACCGTCAAACGACGGCAGCGAATAATCCGAAAGAATTACGTCCGGCGGCGTATGTTCGAGGGCGCGTATAAAATCGGCCCTCGTCTCGGCCCGTTCATTGGTGAAAACCAGCCCGCCCTTCCGCAGCGTGTGCGCCACCAGCTCGGCGTCCGCTTCGCTATCCTCCAGCATCAGGATGTGAATTTCGCTTTTCATGGCCGGCCTCAATTCCTTTGGGGAGACAAACCGCGAAAGGAAAACCACGGATGACCAAATTCCAATAACCGAAGAACGACGAGGCCGAACACCGGAATCAGTCCGGCCTCAATCCGGGTTTTCGGAATTCGTCACCGGGCATCCTTCACCATTCGGATCCAGGATGTATTCTTTTTCTTCAATGCCTCACGTCGTTTCGTCTGTTTCGCGTTTCCCCAGTTATTCCGCCGCCGCCAGTTGCGCCACGTCATGGTCGGGCGTTTTGCGGGGCGCGGCGACCGGCGGTAATTCGTTCAACATCGTCCAGAACCAGCCGACTCCCGCGAGCGTCTGGCTGAATTTCTGAAAATCCACCGGTTTGACAACATAAGCATTGGCGCCCAGTTGGTAGCTGCGGTTGACATCAGCCAGTTCGCGCGACGAGGTGAACATCACCACGGGAATGTGTTTCAGCCGGGTGTCGGCTTTGATCTGGCGCAATACTTCCAGGCCGTCCACCCTGGGCATTTTCAAATCCAGCAGTACGAGTGCCGGAAGGCCTTCGGCGCGCGTTTGAAATTCACCCCGCCGCCGGATGCAATCCAGGGCTTCCACGCCGTCGCGGGCCACGATGACTTCGCACGCCAATTTGTCCGGCGCGAGTGCCAGGGTCGTCAGTTCCGCCAGGGGCGAGTCATCTTCCGCCAGCAGAATCCATTTTGACTTTTTCATCGCGAATTTCCTTTCGGTTGATGGGGGAGGGAAAAATAAAACGTCGCGCCTTCGTCCACGGCGCTTTCGGCCCGGATGCGTCCGCCGTGGCGATGCAGGATGCGCCGCACGTTGGCCAGGCCGATGCCCGTGCCCTCGAATTCGCGCGCCGGGTGCAACCGTTGAAACACGCCGAACAACTTGCCGGCGTATTTCATGTCGAAACCGACGCCGTTGTCGCGGATGAAATAGACCGTCTCGCCGCCCTCTTTTTTTGCGCCAATTTCGATTTTTGCCGGCGTTCGCGTGCGG
>DATEGR010000265.1:0-2320 GCA_035279985.1 Verrucomicrobiia bacterium | reverse complement strand
CGCAGAACAAAATTAATTTCAGCATCGAGGGCAATGGCAGAATCCTCGGCGTGGGCAACGGCGATCCGAGCTGTCACGAGCCGGACGTGTTTGTTCCCACCGCGCCCGCGCGCAACCTTGCCGTGGAGAATTGGCGCTGGGAACTTGCACCCATTCCGAAGAACCGGAGCGCCCTGCCGGAATACGGAAATGATTTCGACGATTCCGCCTGGAAAACCATCCGCGGCGGCGGGCCGACCATCGAAACGCCGGAAACCACGGCGATTTATCGCGCGCACGTCAGGCTGACCGAAGAGGACTTGACAGGCATCGGCGCGCAGATTTGTTTTTCCGGCTGCGACGACGAGGGCTGGTATTTCGTCAACGGCCGGTTCGTCGGCGAATCGCACGACTGGCAGGCGCAACCGATTTTCGACATCAAAAAATTTGTCCACGCCGGCGACAACGTCATTGCCGTGGGCGTCAATAACGGCGTTGGCTCCGGCGGTTTGAACCCCAACGTGGCCGTGAAAATCTTTGGGAATGCGAGCGTCCCGCCGTGGTCGCGCAGCCTGTTCAACGGCCTGGCCCAAATCATCGTGCAATCCACGCGGGAAGCCGGCGAATTCAAACTGACCGCCAGTTCCGAGAGTCTCAAACCGGCCACGGCAACGGTGCAAACGCAACCGTGCGCGCCGCGTCCGGCTGTGCCGTGACTTGCGGGAATTGATAACGGACGAATCAGCCGGTTTCAATGGCGCGATGGGTAGCGCACGCGGACGGGCTGGCCAACTGCACCCTCAGCGCAAGAATTGTCATGAAACTGAATCGAATCACACTGGCTCTGTTGGCGTTCACGGTTTTTACCGCCGCCGCGCGCGAACCGCAAACGGACATGGGCCTCCGCCAGCAGAGCGACGCCGCGATGACATGGTGGCGCGACGCAAAGTTCGGGATGTTCATTCACTGGGGGCTTTACGCCGTGCCTGCCAAGGGTGAGTGGTATATGGAACAGGCCGCGATCCCGATTGACACCTATCGCAAATATGCCTTTGACCAGGGCGACGGCGTCTATTTTGACGCCAAGGATTATCACCCGGAGGAATGGGCGCAACTCGCGAAGGACGCCGGCATGAAATACATGTGCCTCACCGCGCGGCATCACGACGGGTTTGCGCTGTTCGACAGCCATTTCACCAACGCCTTCACGAGCGTGCAGACTCTGCACCGCGACCTTTTTGGCGAATATGTCAAGGCGTGCCGCACGGCGGGATTGCGGGTGGGCGTTTACTACTCGCCGATTGACTGGCGTTACCCGGGTTACTACGACGTGACCGGAACGAATTGCGCGAAGAACACTTGGGGGTGTCAAACGGCGGCGTGGCACAAGCAAAACGCCGACGTGATGAAAAATGAAGTTTATGAGGAGGTGCGCACGCTGTTCCGGAACTATGGGAAAATTGATTATTTATTTTGGGACGGCGGCTGGCTGGCCCAGCAAGGTTCGGATCGGGACGCGGCGTTCTTTTGGGAACCGGGCAAATACCGCGATCCGCACAACGCCTGGCCGGTGGCGCCGGAGAACAGCGATGGCGATATGTCCGGCCGACCGCTCGGACTCATGGGCATCGTCCGTAAATACTCGCCAAACGTCATCTGCAACAGCCGCTCCGGCTGGATCGGCGATTTGGATTCCGTGGAAGGCGGCGCGGAAATCAAAGGGCCGGTGCGCGCCGATCCGTGGGAGAAATGCCTGAACCTGAACCAAGTCACCTGGGGCTACCACACCCGGCAAAATCTGATGACCGAAACCCAGCTTACACGCTATCTCGTGGACGCGGTCGTGCGCAACGGGAACCTGCTGCTGAACGTCGGACCGGACCGGCATGGAACCATTCCAGAAACGCACGCGGCGTTGCTGCGGAAATTCGGTGCCTGGCTGCGCGTCGTGGGCGACAGCATTTACGGCACGCGCGGCGGTCCGTGGAATCCGGTGGACGGCCAATATGGCTTCACGTCCAAACCTGGAAAAATTTTCATCCATCTTCTGCCGGGATACGCCGGAACGGAATTCACCACGCCGCCAGTCGCGCAAAAAGTCACTGACTGCGTGGACGTTTTGACAACAAAACCGGTCGCTTGGAAGCAGGCATCCGACGGGTCGGTTCACATCATGAGCATTGACCGGGAAAGTCATCCGGCGGACACCGTGATTTGCCTGCGGACCGCGCACAACAATTGAAGTACACAACATTATTGACGCTGGCCTGGCAACCGGATGTTTTGCCGCCCGTGTCCACACGAATCAGCCGGCCGACGATTGGAAGCCGGCGCCCTCCAA
>DATEGR010000264.1:0-2267 GCA_035279985.1 Verrucomicrobiia bacterium | reverse complement strand
ATTGCCAACCAGCCCGAGGGACACGTCAACTTCCCGCTCTTGCAACCAGGTAACGACCTCCGGGTGATAACCTTCACGCAAGGTCACCTTCAACTTCGGAAACGGTCGCCGCAGTTCCTGCAGCATCGCGGGCAGATGTTCGCGCAGCACCGTTTCGGACGCGGCGATGCGCAGGTGCTGGGAAATGCCGCCGCGGATTTTCTCGGCCACCGAATCCAGGTTGTCAAAAAACGGCCGGACGTAATCGTAAAGCTCCTGGCCCGCCGGCGTCAGCGCAAACGGCCGGCGATGAAACAACGTCGCACCGAGGAATTCCTCCAGTTGGGCGATCTGGGAACTGACCGCCGGTTGCTGGATGCCGTAGGGGATGTTGTGCACCGCCGGCATGATGCCGCCGTGACGGGCAACGTAATAGAACAACTCCAGGTGATGGATGTTCATTGGTTTAAGCGATGATGCCGCCAGTTTTATCAATTAACACCCGCAAGGCAAGTGGAGTTACAAGGTAGGCAGAACCAGACCAAATACGTACCGAACCGAAAACTCAAACCGTTGAACCTATGAAAACAACTCGAATTAAAATCCTCGCCGGGGCGGTCGGACTTGCCCTGGCAAACTCGACGTCGCATCTCCCGGCACAATCTCCGCCCCCAGCCTACTACGATGCCCCGTACTCCGGCGTGCCGACCGGCACAGTACCGGGCCGCTATTATGCAACGCCGCTGAGCGGCAAGGTGTATATGAGCTTCGACATCGGCCCCGCTTGGCAGCAGGACATCACCATGAGCGATGCTATCGGTGACAGCGAGACCGTGACGTTCGACGCCGGAGCCAGACTTGATTTCGATTTCGGGTATAACTTCACCAAAAATTGGGCGGCCGAACTGGAAATCGGTCTCGTCGCCAATCAGGTTAAAAACTCGTTTTTCCTCGGAACCGATTTCATGGAAGTCGATTTGGTCGAACTCCCCATTATGGTCAACGTCATCTACACCCAACCGCTGGGCCGTCACTTTTCGGCTTACCTCGGCGGCGGCATCGGCGGCGTCTTCAGCGATTATAGCAATGAATTCGGGGGAACGACCGCAAGCGATACGACATTTGGCTTCCAGGGCCTGGCCGGCATCAAATACGCAATCAATGAGCGTTGGGATATTGGTGTCGCCTACAAATTCCTCGGCACGACCGATCACGACGTCGGGCCGGGCTGGGACTCTAATGGCAACCCGACTGAATTCAAATCAGACGGGACCATGACGCACTCGATTCTGGTGACTTTGACCTGCAAATTTTAGCCCTGAAGCCAAAAGAACCGTTCCCAATGAAGGTACCGATTGATCCAACCAATGTGGCGCAAAGTTTTATCAATTAACACCCCGCGCGCCAGCCGCGGTATAAAGGTGGCATGAAAAATCCGGATGACAAAACCATTAACCGCCATTAGCCATGCAACCGATTGACCACCTCGTCCAACTCGTCGTCAGCGCGTTTCTCATCGTGGGCGTTTACCAGTTTTATTTCTGGTGCCAGCGGAACTACGTGACGTCGCCGCACGAATTCAGGCTGCCGATAGACGACCGCATCCCGTATCGCCCGCGCTGGGTATGGATTTACAGCTTCCTTTACTACCCCGTCATCGTGGCTATCAATTGGACCGTTACCTCGCCACGCCAATTTCTTTACGTGGCCATCAGCTACATGCTGCTGCTTGGATTTCAAATGGCTTTCTTCATCTTCCTTCCGGTCACGACACCGGCGGAATGGCGCGCGGCTGTGACGGGACGGGGACGGTCCGAACGGTTCCTCGCATTTGTTCAAAGCTTTGATGGGCGCTCAAACAGCTTTCCCAGCATGCATACCTCGGTGGCCACGCTGACCGCGCTGCATTTGTATCCGTCTCTTGGTCTGATGGTCATTGCGTTTCCGGTGCTGATTGCATTGAGCTGCCTGTTTACCAAACAACATTATGTCGTGGACCTGCCCGCCGGTGCGTTGCTCGGCTGGTTTGCGTTCAAGTTGTTCCAAATTATTTATTGAACCCCGTTTTCAAAATGAAAACCAATTTCAATTCAGGTTCTGATTTCCCGCTTCAGGTAGAGCCAGCACTCGGCCATCAAAATGAAAAAGACCGCGTCGGCCACCCCGAAGAGCGCGGCGAAGGCGACGTGCGGCAGAGTCCCCGCCGCCCAGTAATAAAATGCCGTTGCCGCGTAGGCCAGTTTGTAAAGCGTGCCGACGAGGATCAAATCCGCGTTGCCCCGCAGATC